>JACCXK010000130.1 GCA_013697055.1 Alphaproteobacteria bacterium | reverse complement strand
AGATGTTGGTGCCGCCCTGCTGGCTGGTGACATGGCAGATTGTCGGAAAGGCGAAGCAGCTATTGCCCAGCGCCGTCTGATCGGCCACGGACAAGAAAGGATTGTCCTTGAAGTAGTATTCGGTCTGGCGGCCGTTATCGATCTGAGACGGGAAGAACCAGTTGAAGACGCTGGCCTGCGTCGCCGAACCCTGGACCCAGACGGTGGTGTCGCTATCCACATTGTAGCTCATGCGGACGAAGGCTTCGGCCTGCTTCTGTGAGGCGATCGCTTCGGTGTTGTGGACATAGACGCCGTCGCCGCCGATGGAGACCGAGCCATTGTTCTGAATCGCGCCGGGATCGAAGGGCCCGATCACATTGTCACGAATGAATTGCTGGCCGTTCACCGTACAGGCCGTGCAGGCGATCTTGCCGCCGAAGGATTCGGTGTTCAGGCGCCCCTGCTGGATATTGACGAAGGGCGAGGCCGCTGTGCCCAGGCCATAGGAAGAATAGTTTGCCGCGCCGCCCGGCCGGGCTTTCTTGTAGACCGGGTCGGCATGATAATATTGCACCGAACCTTCGATATGACCGCGGCCGCCGAACAGGCCCGTGCCCGCCGCGATGCCCACCTTGTAGGAAGCGCCGTCGCCATAGTCCGAAAGCCCGCCATTGGCCTCGTATTTTACGCCGTTGAAATTCTTGTCGAGGATGAAATTGACGACGCCGGTGATGGCATCGGAACCATAGACCGCCGAGGCGCCGCCGGTCACCACGTCCACCCGGCTCAGCAGCATCTGCGGCAGGGTGCTGACATCGACGCTGCCGTTCGCATTCGAGGGCGGATAGCGCATGCCGTCCAGCAGGGTCAGGGTACGCTGCTGCCCGAAATTGCGCAGGTTGAGGAAGTCGCCCGCGCCGTTGACGCCGGCGTTGCTGCCGTTGCGCTGCGATGAACTGCCCTGGAAAACCGGCAATTTCTGCAAGGCATCCCCGATGTTGCTGGGCGTGGTGGCCAGCAACTGCTCGGCGCTGACCACGGTCAGGGGGGTGGGGGAGTTGGCGACGTCGGTGATGACGCGCGAGCCGGTGACGACAATGGACTCCACCGACTCCGGCGTGTTCCCCGGCGCCGCGGCTGCCACCTGTTGGGCGCAGACCGGCGCGCTGAACAGGCTGGTGAGCAGTGCAATGACCGATACGGTGGACTTTGAATCGCGAAGCATGACTTCTCCCTCTGTGTCGCAGCGTTTTCTCTGCCGGGAGATCGAAACAGCCCCCCGCGCAGTCACATCGCCGGAGAAGCCCGTTCCTTGAAGCATCAACTGCAACGCTTCAGGAACGGTGTACGAACCTTTCACCGGATTGCTCCGGACCTGGGCCAGTTCGTAAGGGTACAGAACCACCACCCCTGTCTGCCGTGACAAGGCAGGCAAGGCTTGTGTCAGGTTATCCTCCGAAATATCTACGTTATATTTCGTGGCCTGTGCGTAGGTTGGTTCTGCAAGGACTGGTGTGGAAACTGCCAGACATGCGCAGAGCGTAACCGCCGCGAGCGTCTCTCCCCATAACGTCATTTTCTGACCCAGTGAGTTGGCACACCATTTTGCCTTCGCACCGGCCTTATGATGATTGAGACCGGCAGAGAGGCCAATCCACCTAGGCGCGTGATCAAAAAAATTGCATCAAGCTGCGTTGTGGCGCTTTTACAACAAGCGAATGGCAGGGGCGCTAAAATGTCCTGTCGGGATTCCCGTCGGTATACAAACGCGTTGGCGCAGCGACGCCGGAGCGCTTCAATTCCTGGAGGACGGCTTCTCGAGGCTGGAGGTGAAGCGCACATGCTGCGGGTCGATCCACTCCGCATGCACGCCGAAATTGTTTTCCAGCGCGGTGAAAATGGCCTCGATCTGGTCAGTCCGGAACGCGCCGCCGACGGGCAGGCTTGCCAGCGCGGGATCGGCGAGCTCGATCTTGATGTCGGAATAGCGGCTGATATCGGCAAGGACTTCCCCCAGGGGCTGCCCTGTATAGATCAGCTGGCCCTGGCGCCAGGCCAGCTTGCGTCCCATGTCGGCGCTGGAGACGACTTCGGCGCGTTCGACCGATCGGCCCAGCACGATATCGTGCCCGGCGACGAGGACGCCAAGGCTTTTCATGGCGTCCGGGACGGTCGCGCCGTTCGCAGGCGCAACCTCGACGCTGCCCTTGGTGACCCGCACCTCGACCAGGCCGGCTTTGGACAGATGAACATCGAACGCCGTTCCAATGTCGCGCACCACATAGTTTTTCGCATGGACGGTGAACGGGCGTGTCTTGTCATGCACGACTTCAAAATAGGCCTCGCCGCGCACCAGATGGACGTCCCGGTGCGCGGCGGCGAAGTCCACATTCAGCCGGCTGTTGGTATTGAGGATGACCGACGACCCGTCCGCCAGCGTGATCTTTTTCTGCTCCCCGATGGCCGTTTCATAGAAAATCTGGACCGGTACATGACGTTCGAGCTTTGCAGCGGCCCGCGACGGCTGCGCCGGACGGAAAAACACCGTTCCGCCCACCACGGCCACCACAACCGCCGCGCATGCGGCAAGCCACGGCATCGCCTGCTTCACCATGGCAGGGTGGCGCGTGCCGGCTTCCTGGCCGGCTTGCCCGCCATCGGTGAGCGGCCTCAGCGCGTCGAACTCCGACCACAGCGTGCCATATTCCGCAACGGCTTCGCGATGCAGCGAACTGCGGTTCAGCCATTCCTGGAATGCTGCCTGGTCCTTGGCCGACACCTCGCCCGCATCGAAACGCGCCACCCATGCCGCAGCCTCGGCTTCGATGGCCGCCGTATGGGGAAACGCCAGGATTTTGCCCTTGTCGGTCATACCATTCTCAAGCCCGGCTACTCTGCCTTTTTGATAGGGATAAAAGAGGTTGAAACCCGTTCGAGCACCGGGGAATTGCCCCGACCTTCGTCGGCCATGCCGCCATGGGCCCGCATATAGGCCCGGCAGCGCGACAGTCCGACGGCAACATGTTTTTCAACCGTTCTGACAGAGATATTAAGCCGGGCCGCAATCTCCTTTTGTGACATGCCCTGCATCTTGCGAAGGATGAAGACCTTCGCGCACTGGGGCGGCAGGGCGGCAATCGCGCGCGCCAGCAGACGAATGCGTTCCCGGCTATCGACAACATCATCCACTGCGGCCTGACTGCTGTCTTCTAGAACCTCCTGGCCCTCGAAATCCCCTAGAGGTTCGATTGTCGCGGCCGACTGGCGGGCGAGCTCGTTCAGGGCCAAGTTCTTGGCAACCTTGAACAAAAAGGCTTTTGGCGACTCGATGACGCGCCCGGCTTCTGCGGCAAAGGCCCGCAAGAAAGCTTCCTGCGCCAAGTCATCTGCAGCCTCACGCGACCGGATGAACCGGCGCAGATAGCGTTTAAGGGCTATCTCATTCTGGAGATACGCTTCGAGGATCGTCGACACGTGCCCACCTTCCACGGCAAGGTTAGCTCTAACTTCCTTCCCAGACCAGCTTGGCATTCGTCAGTTCCCGCGCGCCCAGCGCCCCCAGCTCCCGGCCGACGCCGGAGCCTTTCATGCCGCCGAATGGCGCCCGGGGATCGGACCGCACAAAATCGTTGATGAACACCGCACCGCATTCAATCCGCGCGGCCACAGCACGCGCCCGCGCCATATCCTTGCTGAACACTGTCGCCGCCAAGCCATATTCGGTGTCGTTCGCCAACTGGATGGCTTCTTCCTCGGTCTTGAAGGGGAAGATCAGCGCCACGGGCCCGAAGAATTCTTCCCGCGCCACCGCCGCATCATGCGGCAAGCCGGTCAGCACGGTCGGTGGATAAAAATAGCCCGGCCCGTCCGGCGACTTGCCGCCCGTCACCACTTTGGCGCCTGCCGCCACCGCCGCCGCAACCTGCCGTTCGGTCGCCGCGCGCAGGTCGGCGCGGGCCTGCGGTCCCAGCTTGGTGTCGGCCAGCATCGGATCGCCCATTTTCAGCGCAGCTGCCGCCGCGACGAACGCCTGCACGAATTCGTCCATCACCGGCGCGGCCACCAGGAAGCGCTTGGCCGCGATGCAGCTCTGGGCATTGTTGGAGTAGCGCGACATCACGCCGAAATGCACCGCCTTGGCGATATCGGCATCTTCCAGCACCACGAACGGATCGGAGCCGCCCAGTTCCAACACCACCTTCTTGCCTGCCTTGCCCGCCAGCTCCGCCACCGCGCGCCCGGCCTTGACGCTGCCCGTCACCGTCACGGCGCGGATGCGCGGATCGGCGATGACTTGCGGCGCCACTTCTTTCTGCACCGACAGGTTCACATACAGTCCTGCCGGTCCGCCGGCGTCACGCACCAGGTTTTCCATCTCCAACGCGCAGCCCTGCACCGTCTCGGCATGTTTCACCACCACGCTGTTGCCGATCAGGGCTTGCGGGATGAAGAAGCGCAGCACCTGCCAGAAGGGCAGGTTCCATGGCATGATCGCGAACACCGGCCCGATCGGCTCATAGACAATGCGCCCCGGCGTGCCCGGTATCGTCTCGGTTTCCAGATAGGCCGCGCCGTCGCCGGCAAAGTGGCGCGCTCCAAAGGCCGATTTCTTCACTTCCCCCATCGCTTCGCCCAGAGGCTTGCCCATCTCCGCAACGATCAACTTGCCGTAATCTTCCGCGCGCGCTTCCAGCAACTCCGCCAGCTGCACCAGGAAGGCCTTGCGCTCCTCCAGCGGCGCGCGCGACCAGGTCTTCCAGCCGTTCCAGGCCAGTTGCAGCCGCTGTTCCACCTCCGCTGGCGTATGCTCCGGATAGGTCGCGATCAATTCGCCGGTCGTTGGGTTTCTGGACTCGAACGACATGAGCTTCACTCCCCTTAAAAACTCACAACACGCATTCACTGCGATAGCGCGCAATGCAGGTTGCAATCACTTCGTCGCCGGGCCGCTTCCACCAGTTCTCCGCCGAGAAGATTTCCACTTCCTGCGGCCCATTATAGCCCGCGACTTCAATCATCCGGCGTATCCGGCGCAGATCGATCACGCCATCGCCCATCATGCCGCGATCCAGCAGCAGGTCGCGCGTCGGCACCAGCCAGTCGCAAACATGATGCGCCAATATCCGCCCCGCCGCCCCGGCGCGCGCAATCTGCTGCGCCAGTTTTGGATCCCACCACACATGATAGACATCGACCGCCACGCCCAGTCCGTCGCCCAGTTCATCGCAGACATCCAGCGCCTGCTCCATTGTGTTGATGCAGGCCCTGTCGGCGGCATACATGGGATGCAGCGGCTCGATCGCCAGCGGCATGCGATTGGTCCGCGCATAATCCAGGATCGCTCCGACCCCATCCGTCACCATCTGCCGCGCCGCCATGATGTCCTTGGAACCCTGCGCCAACCCGCCGACCACCAGCACCAGGCAATCGGCGCCCAGGGCGCAGGCCTCGTCGATCGCCCGCTTGTTGTCGTCAATCGCCGCCGCACGTCCCGCCGCGTCCGCCGCCGGAAACATGCCGCCGCGGCAAAGCCCGGTCACGCGCAAGCCGTTGGCGCGCACCATGGCGGCGGCTTCCTTCAGGCCGGCCGCTGCAACCTGGTCGCGCCACGGCGACACCGCGCGTATCCCCTCCCTGACGCAGGCATCCACGGCTTGCGCCAATGTGAACTGCTCGCGCACCGTGGCCAGGTTGATCGAAAGACCATCCAGCGAACTCAAGCCGCGCCACCCAGGGCCAGCACCCGGGTCATGCGTGTCGCCGCCAGGTCCGGGTCGCGCAGGCAGCCGCAGGCATCTGCCAGCCGGAACAGCTCCGCCAGGTGAACCAGCGAGCGCGCGCTCTGCTGCCCGCCCAGCATCATAAAGTGATCCTGCAACCCGTTCAGATAGGCCAGGAACACCACGCCTGTCTTGTAGAAGCGCGTAGGGGCCTTGAAGATATGCCGCGACAGCGGCACCGTGGGCGCCAGTATGGTATGGAAGCCCTCCACGTCGCCCGCGCCCAGCCTGGTCAGCGCTGCCGAGGCCACCGGCGCGATGGCGTCGAAGATTCCCAGCAGGGCATCGGAATATCCCGCTTGGTCGCCGGCAATCAGCTCGGCGTAATTGAAGTCGTCACCGGTATACATCCGCACGCCCTGAACCAGCCGCCGCCGCATCGCGATCTCTTTTTCCGCCGACAGCAGCGAGATCTTGATGCCGTCCACCTTCTCCGGATGGCTGTTGATCAGATCGACGCACACATCCATCGCGGTCATGTGATCGTCCGATCCCCAATAGCCCTTCAGCGCGGGATCGAACATCTCGCCCAGCCAATGCAGGATCACCGGCTGCTTTACCTGGCTCAGAATGCGATCATAGACCCGCAGATAGTCGTCGGGCGACCGCGCCACCAGCACCAGCGCGCGGCTGGCCATCAGGATGATGCGCCCGCCCTGCCCCTCGACAAATGCCACCTGCTCTTCATAGGCGCGGATAACATCGTCCAGCGTCAGCCCGGCATGCGGCTGCAAATGGTCGGTGCCCACGCCGCACGCGATCAACGCGCCTTCACGTCCACGCGCGGCTTCCAGCGAACGCCGGATCAGTTCCTGCGCCCCGCCCCAGCCCAAACCCATGCCGCGCTGGGCTGTGTCCATCGCCTCGGCAACGCCCAGGCCCAGGTCCCAGAGATGGTGGCGGTACGCGATGGTGCGCTCCCAGTCCACGTCTTCGTCCAGCCAGGGATTGTTGTCTACCAAGGGTGCGGCCACGACATGCGCCGCGGAATAGGCGACGCGATTCCAGCCGCGCGGCGCGGGCGCCATCACCGGCACGCCGGCAACCGCATAGGGCGTTAGCCTGCCGTCCGCCCCCGGTAAATTGATGCGCAGATTGATCTTCACAGCGTCAAGGCCGGCACGTCGATGACACGCCGTTCGGTCCAGCTTTTCTGGCCCAGTTCGGCCAACTGCACACCTTTGGCGCCTTCGAACAGATCGCGCGTCCAGGGTGCTGCTTCCGCCACATGGCGGATGAAGTCTTCCCATTGCTGCTTGAAGCCATTCTCGTTGGTCTTGTTGTCCGGCACTTCCTGCCACTGGTCCTGGAACGGCATGGTGTTGGGCTGGTCAGGATTCCACACCGGACGGGGCGTGTTGACGCGGTGCTGACTGGTGCAGCGCGTCAATCCTGCGACGGCCGAACCCAGGGTGCCGTCCACCTGGAACGTGACAAGATCGTCGCGCTTCACGCGCACGGCCCAGGAGGAATTGATCTGGGCGATGGCGCCCCCTTCCAGTTCGAAGGTGGCATAGGCGGCATCATCGGCATCGGACACATATGCGTTGCCCCGTTCGTCGACGCGGCTGGAAATATGGACGGCGCCGGTGCAACTGACGGACTTCACCTGGCCCGCCAGATTGTCCAGCACATAGCGCCAGTGCGGCAGCATATCCAGGATGATGCCGCCGCCATCGGCCTTGCGGTAATTCCAGCTGGGACGCTGGGCCGGTTGCCAGTCGCCTTCAAACACCCAATAGCCGAACTCGCCCCGCACCGAGAGGATGCGGCCGAAGAAGCCGCTGTCGCGCAGCAATTTCAGTTTTTGCAGGCCGGGCAGATAGAGCTTGTCCTGCACCACGCCGTTCTTCACGCCCGCATCCTTGGCAAGGCGGGCCAAGGTCAGGGCCTGGTCCAGCGTTTCAGAAACAGGCTTCTCGGCATAGACGTGCTTGCCGCACCTGATCGCCTTCGACAACAGCTCAAAACGCATCGCGGTCGATCCGGCATCGAAGAACACGCTGTCGTCGGAATTGCCAAGGGCGCCCTCGACACTGTCCGCGACGCGTTCAACGCCGCAGGCCTTGGCAATCCCGGCGACTTTCTCGCGATCCCGTCCCACCAGGATGGG
This sequence comes from Alphaproteobacteria bacterium, assembly GCA_013697055.1. GTDB lineage: Bacteria > Pseudomonadota > Alphaproteobacteria > Micropepsales > Micropepsaceae > Rhizomicrobium. The sequence goes on along the minus strand of JACCXK010000130.1, from coordinate 21,955 downwards.
ATCTGGCATCACCCGGTCGCCATTTGACAGCAGCACCCCGCCCGCAGCGCGAATGGCGCAAATCGACCGGACCAGATGCTGGTTATAGCCCATGCGCCCGGTAATGCCGTGCATGATGATGCCAAGGCGCGTCGTTGCCATGTGCCGTCCCTGATGAGTAACCACACAGTTACTAGCGCCTGTTTTTGCTGTCAATCGGACCGCCCTCGGGGCGATTGAATTGCCCGGATTCACGGCTTAAGCAGGAGGCATGAAAAAGCCCTCCAAGCCGGCCAAGCGGCCGGCGAAAACACCCCGCCCCAAGGCCAATGAAGAAAAGGTGCGCGAGACGATACTGACCGCGGCCATCGGCGAATTTTTTGAGCATGGGTTCGGCGGCGCGCGGGTGGATGCTATTGCGCGGCGAGCCAAGACCAACAAGCGCTATCTCTATGTCTATGTCGGCAACAAGGAAGCCATCTGGCTGGCGGCGCTGCAGCGCGTCTATGCCACCATGCGCGCCGGCGAGCGGGAATTGAATCTGGAAAATCTTGCGCCCGACGACGGCATGCGCAAGCTGATCCGCTTCAACTTCTGGTTCCATGTCGAGCATCCCGAATTTATCCGGATGCTGAATGACGAGAACCGGCAGGAGGCGCGCAATCTGCGTCGCTCCACCACCGCCCAGAAAATGTATTCGCCCCTCTTGGCCATGATCGAAGGATTGCTGCGCCGCGGCGAGGACAGCGGGATGTTTCGCAAAGGCGTCGATCCGGTGCAGCTTTACATCTCCATCGCCGCCCTCAGCTATTTCTATTGCTCGAACCAGCACACGTTGTCGGTGATCTTCGGCCAGGACCTGGGCGATCGCCGCGCCATTCAGAAGCGCGAAGAGCATGTCGTGTCCGTCGTCATGGGCTATCTCGCGCAGCCGGCGAAGAATTGACAGCCTGAACGCTCGCGCATAACCATGCGGTTACGCCTATGGGGCTTTGGGCTATGGCCAGTGACAAACTGAAAACGCCCTGGTGGCGCGAAGTCACCGCCGGCCAGTGGCTGGTATTCGCCATCGCCTCCACAGCCTGGCTATTCGACATTCTGGAGCAGCGGATTTTTTCGCTGATGCGCATTCCGGCTTTGTCCGCGCTGATGGATATTCCCGGCGGCGATCTGCAGGTGCAAGGCACCGCCAAGGTCGCGACCGCGCTGATGCTGGTGGGCTGCGGCGTCGGTGGGTTGGCGGGCGGCGCGCTGGGCGACCGTTATGGCCGAGCCCGTCTTCTCACCTGGTCGATTGCGCTCTACGCGATTTGCAACGCCCTCACGGCCATGGCGCAAACCCCGGATCAGTTGATTGCCCTGTTGTTCGTGTCGGGCCTGAGTTTCGGCGCCGTGTTCGGCCTCGCCGTCGCGATCATTTCCGAGACCGCGCCCCCCACCGCGCGCCTCGCCATGCTGGCGCTGCTGCAGGTGATGTCCGCGGTGGGCAATGTCCTGGCCGCAGTCATCAAGCTTGAGGTCGATGCCTTGGCGGTGGCGGGCGTCATCGACATGACCAATGTGTGGCGGGCGATGTTCCTGATCGGCGCCACGCCGGTTGTCCTGGCCATCATTTCGGCCTTCAAGCTGCGCGAAACCGAAACCTGGCTTCGCCTGAAGCAGCAAGGGGCACTGCCCAAAAGCGCCGTGAACGCCTATGTCGAGCTGTTCCGGCGCCCCGAGGACCGCCGCAATCTTTATTACGGCACCGCGATTTCCGCTTCGGGAATCGTCGGGTTGTGGGCGATCGGCGAGTATGCGGTCGATTTGCAGGATGTGATTTTCACCAACTATTACCTGGCCGATCACACCGCCGCCGCCGCCAAGATCCCGGTGGCGCAGACCAAAAACTGGGCCTACATCCTGCAGATGATCGGCGGCGGCTTGGGCATGGCCAGCTTCGGCTGGGCCGCCGAACGCTTCGGCCGCCGCGCCACCTTTATCGCGACATTCCTAGCCTCCTTCGTGACAACGGTGTTCGCCTATTGGCACATGCAAACGCCCGGCGACGCCTACTGGATGATGCCCATCATGTATTTCTTCCAGCTTGGCGCCCTGGCCGGCTTTTCGATTTACCTGCCGGAATTGTTCAGCGCCCGTTTTCGCGGCACCGGGGTTTCGTTCGCGTATAACCTGGGACGGTTCGCGGCGGCCGGCGGCAGTTTCTTTTCGGCGCTGATGACCACGCGTGTTTTTGCAGGGCTGGAATCACCGCTGCCGCTGCGTTATTCGGCGATGGTGATGTGCGCGATCTTCCTGTTCGGGGCGGTGACGTCCTGGTTTGCCCCGGAAACCAAAGGCGTTCCGCCGCGCGACTAGTTGGCGTGATACAGCTCCGCGCTGATCCCGCCGACATTTTCCGTGTCCATATAGGCATGGGCGCCGGACGAACCCGGCTGACCGGCCGTGCCCCAGGTGCTGGATTGCTCCACATGGTATCCCAACTTGCCATAGGCCGCGATCGCCTTGTCGAGATCGGGCACCGCCAGGGCAATATGCTGGATCCCTTCGCGGCCATGCGTCCGCTTCAGGTAATCGGCGTAGATGTTGGCGGGCTCGGCCGGCGCGGCCACCCAGTAATAGGTAAACTGGGTGTAGTTTTGCGGGCCCTCATAATGCGCCATCAGCAACTGCTTGCCCTTGTAGAGCGTATCCGCACGCTCCGGGATCAGGCCCATCTTCGCCGGCGGGAAACCCAGCCTCTGCCAATAGGCCGACACGGGCGGCATGTCGCGGGCCACGAAACCGAAATGCTGCACGATGGCAGGCCGCCCCGCTGCGCCCGAGTCAACGGCCTTCATCCCGCCCGGCCGCACCACCAGCCCCAGGCTGAACTTGCCCGCACCCTCGGTATCGAAATAGGTGAAGGTGGCATTCTGCTTGGGCATTTTCGTTTGCTGCAGAACGTCCACGCCCAGCGCCTTCATGCGGGCGATCTCCGCGACAAGCGCCTTTTCATCCGGCACCTCATGCACGATGGAGAAAATCCCGTCGCCGTGCTTGTTTAAAAAGTGGGTATAGGCGTTAAGCTGCCCTTCGGCCGGCTGGATCATGTCCACCGTCAGATTGCCGAGATGCCCGGTGACCTGCCAGGCATGCACCGTGGACGGCTTGCCCTCGTAGGTCACCTGGAGGGCGACGTTGGGATATTCCTGAACGTCCGTCATCCCCATGGCCGCCCAGGCGGGCCGCGCCACATCGATGTTGGTAACCACCCAGGTGACCCGGTTGACGCTTTTGTAGAAGGAGGGTGTTTGCGCGCTCGCGGCCCCGGTCAGGAACAGCACCGCCAGGGCAAAACAGAAGAATTTCAAGGGCAGTTTCAAGGACACTCTCCTTCTGCTCAGATCGCCGGCACCCGGTCTAATTGACAGCAAAATCGGGCGAGAGTAACTGTATGGTTACTTATTGGGGAAGGCAAACGCCATGAAACGCACTCTGTCCCTGCTGGCCCTCGGCTTGGTCGCCGCTTCCGCCCCCTTGGCCGCGCAGGACATGCGCCAGATGCATATGGACAACAAGCCGGCCACGCCCGCTCCGATGGGCGCCGCGCCCGCCACGCGCGAGTCGAAGCTGACCTATGCCCACGACATCGCGCCCATCCTGGCCGACAATTGCCAGACCTGCCACCGCGCCGGCGAAGGCACGCCCTTCTCGATGGACAAATACGAGACCGTCAAGCTGTGGTCGAACAATATCAAGCGCATGGTCACCAGCCGCCGCATGCCGCCCTGGTTTGAGGACGGCACCACCAAGAAATTCGAAAACAATCGCACCATGGCGCAGGCCGACATCGACAAGATCGCCGAATGGGTCGATGCCGGCGCGCCCCAGGGCGACATGAAGGACATGCCCAAGCCCCGCCAGTTCGTCGAAGGCTGGAGCATTCCCAAGCCCGATGTCGTCTGGCAGTTGCCGAAGCGCTTCCCCATCCAGGCCCACGGCCTGATGGAGTATCAGTACGTCATCATCCCGACCGGCTTCAAAAAGGACACCTGGGTCCAGTATATCGAGGCAGCGCCCACCGACCGCCGCGTCGTTCACCACATCGTCGGTTATGTCCGCGTTCCCGGCTCCAGCTATTTCAAGGGCGTGCCGCTCAACACCTTTTTCACCGCCAAGGAAGCCGAGAAGTTCAAGCCCAAGATGCCCAACATGGTGCCGGACATGGCGCCCGACACGGGGACTGCCGGGACAGCCAAGACGCAGACCACCAGCAGCAAGGGCGGCGGCGCCGACGTGCCGAGCGACTGGCTGGTCGGCTACGCACCGGGTCAGACCCCCGACATCTACAAGGACGGCGAAGCCAAGCTGATCCCCGCAGGCTCCGACTTGGTCATGGAAGTCCACTACATGCCCAATGGCACGGCCACGACCGACCAGGCCCGCATCGGCGTGGTTCTCGCCAAGGGCAAGGTCACCAAGCGCGCCATGACCCTGTCGGCGGACAATGACAAGTTCAAGATTCCGCCGGGCGATCCCAACTACAAGGTCGATTCCTCCTACACCATGCCGGAGGACATGACCCTGGTCGGCATGCACGCGCACATGCACATGCGCGGCAAGGATGCCCAGTACCGCATCGTCTTCCCGGACGGCAAGCGCGATACCCTGCTCAATATCCCCAACTACAATTGGCGCTGGCAGCTCTGGTACAACCTGGCCCAGCCGATCAACACGCCCAAGGGCACCCGCATCGAATGCACCGAGCATTTCGACAATTCCGCGGCCAACAAGGAAAATCCCGATCCGACCAAGACCGTCACCTGGGGCCAGCAGACCACCGACGAGATGATGGTGTGCATGTTCAACGTGGTGTTTGACGCCAAGTTTACCACCAAGCAGATTTTGCGGCCGGCGAAAGCGGTAAAAGCCGCGGAAAAAGCACCGGGAAAAAGCAAGACATAGTCTTCCGGTTTGGCAGACACTGGGGAAACATGATCGGACGCATCATCAGCCTATCGGCGCCGGTCTTTTTCATCGCGGCCGCCGCCAGCGCTCAACCCGCGCAGACTATGGCCGCGCAGACCGTGGCCACCGGCCCGGCGCCTTTTGCCGTGGTGGTCAACGAGACCACCCACAAGGCCTATGTCGCCACGGGCTCAGGCGTCTCGGTGGTGGATGGCAACGCCAAATTCCTGGCCACCATCAACACCGCCACCGGGGTCGCGGGCATCGCCATCAATCCGGTCACCAATCGCATCTATACCGCCCATCCCAATGACAGCACCTGCACCATCATCGATGGCGCGACGGATACGGTGATCGCCATCATCAAGGCCGGCAGCTATCCCCAGGCGGTGTCCATCAACACCGTAACCAACAAGATCTTCATTGCCAACAATTACGGCCACAACATCACCATCCTGGACGGCGTCACCAATACTACTGTCAATGTGCGGGTTGGCCAGGGCCCGCGCACCATCGTTGTCAACCCGGCGACCAACAAGGCCTATACCCCCAATTACGGCAGCAGCGATGCCACCGAAATCGACGGCAGCGCGTTGACCGGCACCTCCATCCCCACCGGCAAGCATCCCTGGACCCTGACCCTGGATCCCGGCATCAACAAGACCTATGTCGTCAACGAGGACAGTGCCACGCTGTCCATTCTCGACGGCGCCACCAACACCATGAAGAATGTGGCGGTCGGAGAAATTCCCTTCGCGATAGCTTTCAACACGATCACCCATCGCGTTTACGTCCTCAGCTATGGCGACAGCACCATGGCGGTCATCGATCCCGCCACCGCCACCGTGATCCACACCGTCAAGCTCGACGCCCAGCCTTCGGCCGTCACCGTCAATGCCAGGACCGGCGCGATCTATGTCGCCGAGCAGAAGACCGGCAATGTCGTGGTCTATAACGGCTCGACCAATGCCGTACTTGGCAAAGTCAAGGCCGGCACAATCCCCTACGCCATGGCCGCCGACAGCGCCGCCGGCAAGGTCTATGTCGCCAACATGTACAGCAACGACGTCACCGTCATCAGCGGCCCGTCGCGCTAAAAGGAAAGTGCCATGACGATCCTTCGGCCCACTCGCCGCCAGGCCCTCGCCGGAGCGGGCGCCGCGCTGGTCACGGGGCCGGCACACGCCCAATATCCGGAGCACAAGCCCCGCTTCCGCGCCGTGATCCTGGCCGAGCATGGCAGCGGCGATCACCAGAGCTTCGTCGATGCCGGCAAGGCCTATATCGCCAAAATCGCGCCCGAGAACGACTTCGCCTTCGATTCCATCACCGGCACCGGCGCTATCAATGACGAGTTCCTGGCGCAGTACGACGTCTTCATCCAGCTCAACCACGCGCCCTATGCCTGGACACCGATCGCCCAGGCGGCTTTTGAGCGCTACATCACAGAAGGCAAGGGCGGCTGGATGGGCTTTCACCATGCCGGACTGCTGGGCGATTTCGACGGCTATCCCATGTCGCCCTGGTTCTCGAAATTCATGGGCGGCATCCGCTTTACGCATTATTTGCCGAACTTCGCCCGCGCCACCATCAAGATCGAGGACCGCAGTCACCCGCTGGCCAAGGGCCTGCCGGCATCCTTCGAGATCGAAAAAGAAGAATGGTACACCTGGGACCGTAGCCCGCGCCCCAATGTCCATGTCATCGGGTCTGTGGACGAAGCCAGCTACCAGCCCAACACCTTTATCAAGATGGGCGGCGACCATCCCGTCATCTGGTCCAACCCGCACTACAAGGCCCGCAACGTCTATATCTTCATGGGTCATTATGCCGGCCTGTTCGACAATCCCAACTTCGTGCAGCTCTTCCGCAACGCCATCTTCTGGGGCGCCGGCCAATGAAGAAGCTTTCCGCCGCCGCTCTGTGCTTAGCGCTGCTGTTCACCCGCGCGCAGGCGCCCGCCCCGCCGCCAAAGGTCCTGGTGTTCTTCTCGCTCAATGTCGAGAACGACCATATGCTGTTCGCCACGCAGGCCCTGCGCTTCCTGGCCGAGCAGGCCGACCGCAAGAACTTCCGCGTCGAGGCCACCACCGACTGGAACGACTTGAACGAGCAGAAGCTGTCGCAGTATCAGATGGTGGTCTGGCTCAATGACTTCCCCAGCAAGCCGGAACAGCGCGCGGCCTTTGAAAAGTTCATGGAGAATGGCGGCGCCTGGCTGGGCTGCCACGTCTCCGCTTACACCGACAAGAATTTCAAATGGACCTGGTTCCGCAATTTCATCGGCGCCGGGGTGTTCGGCATCAACAACTGGCCGCCCCTGCCCGCCAAGCTCAATGTCGACGATCCCTCCAGCCCCATCACCAAGGGCCTGCCCACCAGCTTCATGTCACCGACCAACGAATGGTATTCCTGGCGCCCCAGCCCGCGGCTGGCGCCGGATATCCACGTGTTGCTCACCATGGACAAGTCCAACTATCCCCTGGGCATCAAGAGCATGATCACCGACAAGGATGGCGACGTCCCCGTGGTCTGGACCAATACCAAATACCGCATGATCTACATGAACATGGGCCATGGCGACAAAGTCTTCGCCAGCCCCATCCAGAACCGGCTGTTCGAGAACGAAGTCCTCTGGCTGCTCCACAAAAACTGAGCCCACCGCAACAGGGATGACGACCTGCCAACGCCGAGCGTTGACGCATTCCGATCAGCACGGAATCTGCAGGCCCTAGATGGACAGCCGGTCGAGCTTGAGATTCGTCGTGCTGTTACCCAGCTTTTCGGTGGGAATGCCCAGCTTGTCGAGGATGGTCAGGTGCATGTTTGCGATCGGCGTGTCCACGCCGGGCGCCGTGATCATGCGGCCGGTGGCGAGCCGCCCATTCGACCCACCGGCCAGGACGATCGGCAGGTTGCGCTGGCTGTGGACGGTCGGGTTGGACAGGGTGCTTCCAAACAGGATGATGGAATTGTCCAGCATGGAACCGCTGGGTTCCTTGATCGCTTCAAGCTTGTCCAGATAATAGGCCAGCAGTTCGGACTGCAGCATGTTGATCTTGTGCAGGGCGTCGAGCTTTTGCTTCTCGTAATTGTGGTGTGACGCCTCATGGTGCTGCAGGCCAACGCCGATTTCCGGGAACGTCAGCAGCGAAGATTCGCCGTTGAACATGAAATTGTTTACCCGCGTCAGGTCAGCCTGGAAGGCCAGCGCCTGCAGGTCGAACATCAGCTTCACGTGATCGCTCCACTTGTCAGGGATGCCGGCCGGCCGGTTCACCGCCGGCAGGTCAGGCATCGTCTTGCTTTCGGCCACCTGGATGCGACGCTCCACGTCGCGCAGCGAGGTCAGATACTGGTCCAGCTTCTGGCGGTCCGACTGTCCCAGGCGGCCCTTCAGTGCGTTGATCTGCTCCACCACGCCGTCCAGGGTGCTGCGATCCTGGGCGTTGCGCCTGGCGCTTGCCGCGGCGTCAATCTTGCCACCGTCGCCGAACAGGCGCTCGAAGACCAGGCGAGGATTGTTTTCGACCGGCAGCACCGTATGCGCGTCGCGGTAGAACACGGTGCCATTGGAGGTGGTGGGCTGTTCGGTGGACATTTCCAGCGAGGCGAATTGGGTCTCCTTGCCGAAATGCGCCGCCGCGATCTGGTCCATCGAAATGCCGACTTCGACCTTGCCTTGAGTCAGTTCGCAACCGGTCAGCCAGCCGGCAACGGCGCGGTCATGGAAATCGGGCTTGCTGTGATCCACCGAAGAACACAGGCCGCCCACGACCAGCAGCTTCTGCTTGTGGCGCTCAAGCGGTGCCAGGCCTTCCGCCAGGGTGAAGTTCGCATCTTCGCCGGTGGGCAGCCAGCGGTCGGTGGCGCCGTGCGGGAAATAGCACACGCCCAGCCGGCGCACTGGCGCCGCCGCGGTCAGGCGCTCCTGTCCGAAGGCCGGATGCATGGCGTCCAGAAAAGGCAGCGCGATCGCAGCCGCGCCGGCGTTCCTGAGCAGGGCGCGCCGAGAGAGAAATTTCTGCGATACATAATGCATGACAAACGCTCCGTGATGCCGCCGGCTAGTTGCTGGCAACCTTGGTCTTGATGTGCAGCGCCTTCCTGAAAGCGTCGGTGGTTTCGCTGATCCGCTTTGCGCTGGGGTCACCGTCCTTGCCGACCGTGCCTTCCTTCGTGAGTGTCCAGCGCAAGACTTCCTGATTGTCGGCCGTCTGCAGTGCGGTCTCGCCGTGATCGTTCACCACATCGACGGGAACGCCCTGCGCCATCAGATATTCGATCACATCGGCGGCGCCGGCGGCGCCCGCGATATGCAGGACGGTTTCGTGTCTGCGAACTTCCGCCTTGGCTTCCACCGTGTCGGCCAGTTGGTCGGCGGGATTGTAGATCATCTTCAAATTGGCGCCGTGCGCGACCATGAGCTTCAACGCCGGCAGGCTGTTGGACGCGGCGGCGACAGAGAAGGGGGTATGGCCGTCCTTGCGCAAGCGGTTTGTGTCGCCGCCATGGGCAAGCAACAGCGACAGCGAGGCGGTGTCGACAGACTGCGCCGCGACATGCATCGGGGTCGAACCAGGCGGCGCCGGATTGACGCGCACCTGGCTTACAGGGCCCCCGGTCGGATAGAGGGTGGCCGCGTTGGGATCGGCGCCCAGGTCCATCAGCCGCTTGACGGTGGCGACACCTTCGGGATCGGCGGGCTTCTGGATAATCCTGGCCGGTGCATCGAAACGATTGTCGACCGGCGTGGGGGCCATGCCGATCAGCGCACCATGCAAGGGGGTATAGCCTGCGCCGTCCGCTGCCATGGCCTTGGCGCCGTGATCCATCAGCAAATTGGCCATGTTGTAGTCGGAGAAAAAGCGCAACGCCCCGCGCTTCCCGGGCGAGCGCCAGTGGTACAGGGCCGCCAGCAGCGGCGTAGTGCCGTCGGCGGATGCCTGGTTCACGTCGGCGCCGGCATCCAGCAGCATTTTTGCGGTTTTGAGGTCGCCCTGCTGTGCCGCGAAGATCAGCGCCGTCACGCCACCCGTCTTTGCGGTGTAGTAGCCGTCACTGTTCCACGGAATGCCGGTCACGCCGACCGTGGCGGTTATAGGGGTGTAGATCACCCTGCTCACGGTCCAGCTTTTGGTGACCGGCTTGACGTCGGCGCCATGGGCCAGCAGCAGCCTGGCCACGTCGGGGTGTCCCGCCGCCCACATCAGCGCGGTCTGGCCGAATTGCGCCTCCCGCGCATTCACCTCGGCCTTGTGGTCCAGGAGCATCGCCACCATCTCCGCCGAGCCGGCGCGCACCGTCAGCATCAGCGCGGTTTCGCCTGTCATGCGGGCCGCGCTGGCATTGGCGTTCCTGTCTAGCAGCAGCTTCACCAACTGCAGTTGGCCGTTCTGGATCGCCACCATCAGCGGGGTGACACCGCTGGCGTCGGCGATGTTGGGATTGGCGCGCGCCTTAAGCAGCGCTGTGGTCAGGTCGCTGTCGCCATTCATGACCGCCCAGGCCAAGGACGTCTCGCCGGTCGTGTCCACGGCGTTGACGGGTGCTCCCTGCCTTATGAGCGCGATCGCATCGGCCTTGAAGCCGCTCCGCACGGCCGTCAATAGCGCATCGCCGGACGGCGTCTGCGCCTGGGCTGTGCCCGCAGACAGCACACCAAGGAAGGTGCCGGCCAAAAGCGTCATGCGTGTGCGTGTCATGGCAGCTCCTGTTCGATCTGTTTCTTCTGGAACGGCGCGGAATGAATGATGCCCAGGATGATATCAGCAAAACGATAGTTGCCCGCTTTGGTCTGGTTTACGATTTGGCGCACCGTCGGCTGATCCAGGGCATCCAGCGGCCGGCCTAGCGCATAGGTCATCATGCGCGCGACGGTGGCGCCGACAAATACCTCCGGACTGGCCGCCAGATTCTGTTTCAGCCCGGCCGGGCCGGTGAAGTTCAGGCCGCTGACCAGATCGGCGCGGGCATCGATCGCGGTGCCGGAGTCGGCGTCGCGCCAACGTCCCATCACGTCAAAATTCTCCAGGCTGAAGCCATAGGGATCCATTCGCGAATGGCAGGTGGCGCAGACGGGATTGGCGCGGTGGCGTTCCATCTGCTCGCGGATGGTCAGCACCTTGCCGTTCTGTGGCTCGGCATTCAGCGGCGGCACCCCCGGTGGCGGCGGGCTGGGCGGCGCGTTCATCAGATAGGTCAGGATCCACTTGCCGCGATAGACGGGCGAGGTGGTGGCGGGGTGGGAATTGGGCATCAGGAACGCTCCCATGCCCAGGATGCCGCCCCGCGGGGAATCGGCGGGGAACGTGACCCGGCGGAATCCCGGCCCCTTCACGCCTTCGATGCCGTAATTGTCCGCCAGCCTTTCATTGAGGAAGGAGTAGTTGGCGGTCAGCACGTCCATCACGCTGCGGTTTTCCCGCATGACGGACTGCAGGAACAGCCGCGCTTCGGTGGCAAAGCCATCGCCCAGGGCCTTGTCGTAGGCGCCATAGGCCGCGGCGTCGGGCGTGAAGCCTTCCAGGTCATGATCGCTGTTGCGGATGCCCAGCCATTGGCCGGCAAAATTATCGATCAGCGCGTTCGACTTCTGGTCGGCCAACATGCGCCTGACTTGGCCGTCGAGGACGGCGCGATTGCGCAACTGCCTGTGCGCAGCAAGATTGAGCAGCGCATCGTCGGGCGGCGCGCTCCATAGGAAGAAAGACAGCCGCGAGGCCAGCTCGAAATCATTGACGGCAAAAGCCTGGCCCGGCTTGGCGCCGGCTGGTTCGAATTCCAGCCGGAACAGGAAAGCCGGCGATACCAGGATGTTGCGCAATTCACCCGCGATGGCGGAGGGGAAATCATCCCCGCCGGCGCGGCTCTTGCTGAAGGCGGCAGTGAACGGCCGGACGTCCTTGACGCTGACATCACGCCGCCAGGCGCGCCGCAGCAGTGTGGACAGGATGCGGTTGGCGCAAGGCCCCTCCTGCGCCCCCGTCTTTGGCGTGCAGATCAGGACATGGCGGCGGCTGGCCGTGTCGGCCGGCGGGCCCACATTATAAGGACCCGTGATTTCCGCACGGCCGAGAATGGGCGGACCCGCGGCGGCGCCCAGCGCGGCCTCGCTGGCGGAGGGCGCCCCGACATCGAACTGCTTGAAAACCTTGCCATCCAGCAGGAACAGGATCTTGGGATGCACCGCCGAACCGTGGGCATCGAGCGGGCCGCCGGAAGACAGGCCGCCCAGACCCGACAGATCCGGCACCGGACCTTCCGCCTGCGCGCGCGCCTGTGGGAAGGTGACGATGAAACTATGCGGACCGGTCTTCACCGGCACGCGGGCATGGAAGAAGCGCACGCCTTCCAGCGGCGACAAGTTCGCCGGGAGCAGGAAAGCCCGCAGGTCGTATTCGGCATCACGCGGGAAATATTTCCTGACCAGAACGCCACCGCGGGTGCCGAACGGCATGCCTTCCTGCCACGTCGCCTGGGACCTGGTGGCGAAGAACTGCTCGGTGATGGGGCTGGGATCGGCCTGGCCCAGCGCCAGATTGCTCACCTTGCGCGCGACCTTCAGATAGCTATCCACCAGGACGGGCGAAATCGAAAGCGCATCGGCGATATTGTCGAAGCCTTCGGCGCCGCCATCGCGCGGCAGCTCCGCGCTGTAGGGAAATTCAACGTTCAACAAGTCGCGCACCGCATTGCCATATTCCAACCGGTTCAGGCGGCGGATCACGGTATGACCGACATGCGGGTTCTTGGCGGCACCAAAGTCCAGGCCCTCGATCAGCTCGGCGACCATGGCTTTCGAAACCGCCATGTCCGGCCGTCTGGGCGCATTGCGCGGCGGCATTTCGCCGGCGCCTAGCCGCTTGATAACCTTCTCCCAGATCACGGCATGTTCGGGCAGCCGGTCGGTCGCAATGCCTTCCAGGACCAGGCCTGCGGTTTTTGCCCGCGCATTGTGGCAGCCGACGCAATAGGTCTGGACGAATGCGGTGCGGCCCGCGGGCGTTTTCAGCCTGGCAGACGTGTCCGGACCTGGTGCGAAAGCGGCAACAGTTTGCGCCGGCTGGGCCTTCACGACATTGGGGGCTACGACCGCGATACATCCGGCAATGCAGCCGACCAGCAGGAGAGCGACGGCATCGGCGAAAAATGCCGGGCGGCGATGAGGAACATTTCTACGCGAATGCGAGCTCAAACCAGACCCCTTCCCTTGCCACCGCGTGGTCGGCGCAGTCAGTCTAACTCTAAACCCGCCTGAACATCCTCACGCTACATGTGCTTGATACGTCTGAGAAATTTGAACCCACCCGAACACCTGTGAACATTGGCGCATTGGGTAATGGTGCCAGGGACGGTACCAAATTCAAGGCTTAAGTTGTTGAATTTATACCGATTATCAGGCGTCGCGTGCCGTCGCACCAACAAAAATATCGATCGACGCGGTCAACGCAGACAGCATTTCCAGGAATGGACGCAGAACAAGCCCTAGAGTGTTCTGGAGGCCGAGGGGATGGGCGCGTCCATCCCCAGCCTAATCACCAGCTCAATTGAACCAGGGACACAGCATGGCTGGGCAGGTCCGTGTGGAGCCTGACCTCACCACCTTCGGCATTGACCCAGGTGGGCGATTCCAGCAACTGGAGACCTTCCTTGGTCTTCAGCTCCGCGAGCTGCTGCGCGCTGGGATTCTGCGGCGAGCCCATCGCTTTCCAGGCGGTATAGGCGTTGGAATGGGTGTCATCGATCCGGTAGTGCGTGATCTTGACCCGGCCGGCCGCCTTGGGCAGGCCCTTCACACTGATATCGACCGGCGCCGGGCTCCCGCCTTTTTCGTCGTCATGATAATTCCACAACAGGATGGCGGCTTCGCGCGCATTCGCCGTCGCCATGGCGTCGATGTCGGACGGACCGGCCACGCCATCGGCCATCTTGGCATCCAGCGATATCGCCGCTTCGCTGGCGGTTCCGACACGCGATCCATCCATCAGGGCCGCCATGCGGAAGAAGTTCAGGATCGGCTTGTCGATGCCATTGGTGGACAGCGAGCGGAAGCCTTCGAAATATTCCTTGTTCTCGAACTCGAATGACCAGCTCAGCATCGAGATCAGATTGACCTTGCGGCGATCCGCCAGTTCCAGCAGGCCCTTGTAGGCAGCCGCGGTATAGGACGGATACAGCGTGCCGTTGCGATAGCCGTTGGCGGGATTGACCTTCATGGAACAGGCCGCACAGCCTTCGGGGTCGGCTTCGCTCAGGATAATGGGAAGCTTGTTCATCCCGTGACGGGCGACAATCTCAAACCCCTTGTCCGCATCCTTCAATTCCTTGGCCAGGCCCATCTTGACGTCACCGCCGCTGATCACCGGCAGGCCTTTGACATGGAACGAGATGAAATCCATCGGCACCTTGTCCCTGGAGACATGGGTCAGGAAATCGTCCAGGAATTTGTAGGCTTTGGGATTGTTGGGACCGGTGGTGGCCGGCCCGCCCACCAGGGCGCCGGGCAGCGCCGCTCGCACGCCGGCGACGGCATGGTCATACAGCTGCCAATACTGCTCCGGCGTGCCATGCCAATAGTCGATATCGGGTTCGTTCCAGACTTCGAAATACCAGCCGCGCACCGTCGAGGCGCCATAGCGCTTCACCAGGTGATCGGTGAACACCCGGACCAGTTCCTGCCACTTGCCAAAGTCCTTGGGTGGCGCTTGCACCGCGCCTGAGGTGGGACGGGCGGGATAGTGCACCTGATAGTCGTTGGTGCCGCTGGTCAGGTCCTTGGGCATGAAGCCCAGCTCGACCATGGGGGTCACGCCGGCGGCTTTGAACTCGTCGAAAATGCCGTCCAGTATCTTGAAATCATAGATCGGCTTGCCGCCGGCATCTTCGCGATAAACATTGGTCGAGCTCCATTTCAGCTCCGGCACGCCGTCTCCTGAGGTGAAAAGATGATGCACCCGGACCTGGACCGACACGGGGCTGAGATCGCGCAATTTCCGCAGCAACACCCGGCCATCCTTCATGGTGGTGTAGTTGCCTTCGTCATAGCCGAACCAGGCATAGGTCGGCTTGTAGGGACCGATCTTGCGGCTCAAATCGACCGTGATGGTCGCGGACTGCGCCGCCGAGGCCAAAACGCCCGTGGCCAGCAGCGTGGTAAGCAACAAAGGCGAAAATCGCATGACATGTCCCGAAATGAAGAGGTGCCGAACCGCCGGAAGCCTATTGGTTGAAGCGAACGCCGATACGGTACATGCGGCCAATCACGTCATACAAGGTGTTGTTGGGCCTTCCACCGGTGATCGGCGGCGTGAGATTGGAAACATTATCGACCTTGCCATAAAGCTCGGTGCTTTCCGACATCCTCCAGTTGGCGCCCACATCCAGATAGAAGGCCGAGTCCACCTTGTTGAAGTTGATGGTCGGCGTCTGGATCGTGGGCGCAGGGCAGGTGCCGGGCATACAGACAAGGGTATTTTTGTCGGTGAACACACCGGGGCCGTACCAGCGCTCCGTCAGGTTCACGCCCCATACGTCGTTTTGATACCCTTGGGTCGCCTGCAGCTTCCAAAGAAGCACGTTGCCGCCGGTCTGGTTGTAGGTCTGGCTGTTGGTGCCGCCACCCAGCGAACCGGCCAGTTCGGTGTTCTGCTGTGTGCCCGGAATGCCGGAGCTCAGCAGGAACTTGGTCGTGTGGTTGACCAGCATCCGGAGCTGGACGCTGCCGGGGACATCGAACCTGTCGAGGCCCAGATCGTAGCCCGCTTCGATATCAAAGCCGTCGGTGATCAGCGATGCACTGTTGAAGGCCTTGGAATGGATCGACGTGATCTGGTTGGGCGATCCGACCGTTCCAGGCGCGGAGGTGCTGACGTTCACGCCGTTCGCGGTCGAGATCGCGCTTTGCTGGCAATAGGTCTGGTTGCCGCCAAAGCATAGGTCGACGATGTTCTGCGAACCGAGCGCGGTGACGACGCCTTTGACGGCGATACGGTAGTAGTCCACCGACGCCTGGAAGCCCGGCAACCATTCCGGCTGATAGACGATGCCAACCTCGGTGGTCTGGCCCTTCTCTGATTTCAAGGCGGGATTGCCTTCATTCAGGGCGCGGATCGTCTGGCTCGGCACGGCCGGCGTCACAAAGACGTTGTTGATGTTTCCGTTCAACCCCTGCGCCGGCGCGAACAATTCGCTGAGGTTGGGGGCGCGGATGTCGCGGGACTGCAAGGCGCGCAGGCGCACGCCGGGAATCGGCGTGTCCCAGGTCGCGCCTACCTTCCAGGTATTGGCCTGTCCGGCCGTGCTGTACTTCGCCACGCGGCCGGCCAGGCTCAGGTCGATCTTGCCCCAGAACTTGTCGTTGAGCAGCGGAACGCCGAATTCAACGAAGGCTTCATTGACGTGATAGATGCCGCGGCCATTGTGGAAGTTGCCGGCGTTCCAGTTGTTGCCGGCAACGCAATCCAGCGAAGGATCGGTGCAGGGTTCGGCCTGGGTTGCAGGCGTGGAGGCCGAGAGGCCGCCCGCATAGGGATCGACCCGCTGGGTGTAATATTCCTCGCGATACTCATAGCCGGTAGCAACCGACACAGGACCCGCCCAAGTCTCGAAGGGTGAGCCGTTCACCACAAAACTGAAAGCTTCCTGGCGCTGGGTCACCACAGCCGTCGGGCCCAAAGTGGTCGAGTAGGACTGATTGTCCATGTAATTGATCGACGACACGGACGGTCCCTGGGTGCCGAAGGCATTGAACGGTACGCAGCCATACGTCCGGGCCGTGACATCGCGGCAGACGATCTGGCTGTTGCCAACCTGGACCGCATCCAGGGCCAGGTTGTAGCGGCTGTTGATCGCTTCGTTCACGACGCGCACGCCGCTGCCGGTCTCACCATGCTGGAAATACGATTCCCAGCCCCACTTCTTGCCAAACAGGTCGAACGACCCGTCGCCGCCCACGACAAGACGTCGCAAGCTGCGATGGAGGAGGACCTGCTGGTTCAGGGGCCAGTTGGCGTTCAAGGTGGCGAACTGGATGGCGTTGCCCGGATATTGCGAAAGGCAGAGATTCTGTGTCTGGCCGGCGGTCAGGTTGGTGCCGAACAGGTTGGTGCTCGGCAGGTAAGCGTTGTCGCAGCGGATGCTCAGGCCGCTCTTGGGCGTCTGGCCCGCGGCCGGGATCACCTGGGTGCGGACTTCGCCATAGGAGCCTTCCACATACACTTCAGACTCGGGTGTCAGGTCATAGGACGCCCGCAAATAAGCCGTGCCGCGCGTCAGCGGGTTATCAAGCGCCTGCGTAAACGCATGACCGGTCTGGTCGCCGGGATTGGCCGCCGTTCCGAAGCAGGCGCCACCGATCGAACCGACAAGGGTGCCGGTGGTGCCGGAGATCTGGGTCTGGCAACTGCCGGCGAGCGCGAAGGCGACGGCCTTCCCGTCGGTTCCGAATGTCGTGGCGATCTTGGGACCATTGGTGATGATGCCGTACGGCACGCCGGAGTTGTTCTGCGTGAGGGTCTGGAACA
The DNA here is from genome assembly GCA_013697055.1 of Alphaproteobacteria bacterium. Taxonomy (GTDB): domain Bacteria; phylum Pseudomonadota; class Alphaproteobacteria; order Micropepsales; family Micropepsaceae; genus Rhizomicrobium. The sequence goes on along the minus strand of JACCXK010000130.1, from coordinate 4,502 downwards.
GCGGTCCGAAGAATTGCTGCGGCTGGCCGGCCGGCGTGGGGCCCGAGCTGGTGGGCGTGGCCGCGCCATAGTTGGCGGTACCGTAGCTGGTCTGGAACGGACGGCCACCGATGGTCGGATTGACGCCATACTCACCGCTCTGCGGCAAGACAGGGTTCAAGCCGCCGCTATAGGCTGCCTCGAACGACGCTTCGATGTGCCCACGGCCGCCCGCGAAACTGGTGCCAGCCGCGAGCTGAAACACGGTTTTAGGATCATCTCCATAGGTGCTGATGCCGGCATTCACGTTCGCTTTGAAGCCGACGAACTTCTTGTTGGTAACAAAGTTCACCACGCCCGCAACCGCGTCCGAGCCCCAGGAGGCCGAAGCGCCGCCGGTGACGACGTCCACGCGTTCGATCAGCGCCTGGGGAAGCTGGCTCACATCCACAACGCCGTTGAAATTGGCGCCCACGACGCGTTGGCCGTTCAGCAAAACCAGCGTTCTGAGGGGGCTGAGCCCGCGCAGACCAAAAGCGGACAGGCCTTGCAACCCGGTGGTTGTCGATCCGCTGTTGTAGGTGGCGCCCGTGGAACCCTGAAGCGCCGGCAACTGGGTGACGGCATCGAAGACGTTCGGCTGGGCCGTCTTCTCCAAATCCCTGGCGCTGACGATCGTGGTCGGCGTGGGGGCATCGAAGCCTGCGGCCTGCAGGCGGGTGGACGATACCGTGACCTGTTCGACATCCTGCGCAAGCGCACCATTGGCGCCCAGGGCTATGAATGCAGTGCCGCAAAACAGGCTCGCCAGATTCGTCCGCGTATTTTTCATTCTGAGTATACCCCTGGTGTCTGATGCCGTTTTTTTGGGGGGCCCATGGACCGGGTGTCAATTTTGGGCCCGAAAAGATTCTCACCGCATGGGAATTCACCCTTTGCGGCATGTAAGCCCCGAACCGGTAAAGAAAATAAAGCCCGGCGTTGGTTCGCCGGGCTTCAAGGGAACGCGTCCGCCAGGGGGCGGATCGCAGGTTTTCTACGATGCAGGTTTTGAACGGTCAAATTCACGATTCTCACGTTGCGAGAATCGACAAGGTGATGATCTAAAGCGCAGCCACCAGGAACGGCTCTGCCGGTGCGATACCCAGCGTATTGCGCAGCGGGAACAGGAAGGCATCGGCCTCGATCTCGAACACATCGCCTTCCTGGGTTTTGATCCCGGCGCTGAAAGACAATGTGGCGGTGCCGAAGAAGTGGATGTGAACGTCGCCCGGCCGCCGAAAGCCCGGATACTTGAAATGATGCGCTTCCAGGTTGGCGATGGTGTGGCTCATATTGTCCTCGCCCGACAAAAAAGGCTTGTCGAAGATGATCTGGTTGCCGCGGCGCACGCGGCTGGAGCCTGTGACCGCGGCCGGCAGGGCGCCGGTGCGCAGTTCCGACCCAAAGGCGCATGGGCGCAACTTGGAATGGGCCAGCCACAGATAGTTGAACTTCTCGGTGACATGGTCGGAAAACTCGTTGCCGAGCGCAAAGCCCAGCCTGTGGGGCGTGCCATCGGGGCCGATCAGGTACAGGCCCACAATCTCCGGCTCCTCGCCGCCATCCTGCGCGAAGGCCGGCGAGGCCAAGGGGCTTTCCGGCGCCACCACGCTCGCGCCATCGCCCTTGTAGAACCATTCGGGCTGCGCGCCCTCCTGGCCGGGGCCCGGCTTGCCGCTTTCCAGCCCAAGCTTGAACATGCGCATGGAGTCGGTGAGCGTATCCGGACCAGACAGCGTCTTGTGCATGGCATCGCGCCCTTCGGCCGAGCCCAGATGAGTCAGGCCCGTCCCCGTCACCAGCAGGTGGGCGGGATCGGGATGGTCCAGGGGCGCCAGCACACGGCCTTCGGCGAGGGCCACGCGGACATCGATGCTTTCGCCGGTGCCCAGCCTGGCCATCATGGCGTCCAGTGACAGTTTTTCGGCGACGGCGCGGCTGGCCAGTTCATAGGCGCTGGTGACGCCCTGTATCGCCCGTCCGCTCCCATCGTCGCCCAGAACCGCGACCGTCCGCGCGCCATCCACGCCCCGCAATTGCACCAGCCGCATGATCGTGTTTCCTACTTCTGCACCGCACGGCCGACCTGCAAGCGGGCCCGCAACCGAATGTCTTCGGAAGACGATCCCACCAGGAGGTCAAAGCCGCCCGGCTCGACGGCGAACTTGGCCTTGCGCGTATCGTAATAGGCCAATTGCGACACAGCCAAGGTGAAGCTGGCACGCGTGCTCTGGCCCGCATTCAAGGACACGCGCTTGAACGCGCGCAGCGTCTTCAACGGCTGATAGGTCACGCTCTTCACCTGATGCGCGTAAAGCTGCACCACATCCGCCCCTTCCCGGTCGCCCACATTGGTCACATCGAAGGAAAGCTGCACTTGGCCGGACACCGCTGCCGTGGGGGCCGAAAGCGCCAGGTTGCTGTACTTGAACCGCGTGTAGCTCAGCCCGTGGCCAAAAGGATAGAGGGGCACACCCTTAAAGTATTGATAGGTGTAGCCCTTGGAGACGTCATATTCATTCTGCGGCGGCACCCCGTCGAGGCTGGCATACACCGTATAGGGAAGATGGCCGCCCGGATTGTCCAACCCGAAGAGCGCCCGGGCAATGGCGGTGCCGCCCGCTTCACCCGGATACCAGGCCTGCAGGATGGCGGGCAGGCGATCCTGGGCCCAGCCGACGGCCAGCGGGCCGGCATTCATCAGCACCAGCACGGTGTCGGGACTGGCCGCGAACACCGCTTCCAGAAGCTGCTGCTGCGCGCCCGGAAGGTTCAGATCGCGGCGATCGCGACTCTCGGCTTCGACCTGCAGATTGGTGCCAAGGAACAGGATCGCGACATCGGATTTCCGGGCCAGTTCGGCGGCGCGGGCGATGGCGGCGGGATCGCCGACCTCAGTGAAACCGGTGCCCTGTTCGTAGCTGACGGAAACACGCGGACCCAGAAGCTGCTTCAATCCCTCCGCCGGGCCGAGCTTGCGCGCGGGCGTGCCATAGTAATTGCCCGTCTCGTAGTTCTGCCCGCCCGCCGGCCCGATCACCGCTACCGAATGCACGGAGTCGGTCTTGAGCGGCAGGAAATTCTGGGCGTTCTTCAGCAGCACCAGCGATTCCTGCGCGGTCTTCAGCGCCAGATAGAGGTGCGCCTGCGAGCGCACCACATCCATGCCGATATTCGCATAGGGACTTTTTTCCGGCGGGTCGAAGGCGCCCAGGCGGAAGCCGACACGCAGGACGCGCGAAACCGCCTGGTCGACGTCGGCCATGGTCAAGAGACCGCGCGATACGGCAGTGGGAATGTTGCGCTCGAATTCAACGTCGTCGCTGTCATTGCCCGCCTTGATCGCCGCCGCCGTCGCCACCACCGGGTCTTCGGAAAAACGCTGACCCGGCTCCAACTGGCCGGGACGGGAGTCGGTCAACAGCGCGACCGCGCCCAGATCGTCGGTGACGAAGCCGTCAAAGCCCCATTGCTTGCGCAGGATATCGGTCAAGAGACGATGATTCACCGCGTCCGGCGTGCCGTTGATGGCATTGTAGGACGACATGATGGACTGGGCATGCCCTTCCATCACGCTCATGCGCCAGTGCGGCAGCCAGAATTCCATCAGGTTGCGGTCATCGACCTGGGCCGACAGATGCTGACGGCCGGTTTCGACATTGTTGACGGCGAAATGCTTCAGGGTCGCCGCGAGTTTGATGTGATTGAGATCGTCACCCTGCAACCCCTGCACATAGGCAACACCCATGCGTCCGGTCAGAAGAGGATCTTCGCTGAAGACCTCCTGGATGCGGCCCCAACGCGGGTCGCGGCTGATATTGATCACAGGGGACCGGAAAACCAGCCCATGCTTGCTGCGGGGGCCATCCGCCTTGGCATTGTACAGCGCCCGCCCCTCGTCACTCATCGCCGATGCAACGGTCTTGACCAGGTCGGGATCCCATGTCGCGCCCATCGCAATCGTCACGGGGAACAAGGTGGTCGGCTACTTGGACCAGACACCGTGCAACGTCTGGTTCCAACCGCCCCACATGGCCACGCCCAACCTGGGTATGCCGGTATTCAGGTGATTAAGCTGGGCGGCTTTTTCCTCCAGTGTCAGCCGGTGGACCAGATCGGAAAGCCGGCGCTCCATCGGCAGCGATGTGTTGCGGAAGGCCGGCTGGCCTTCGCCTTGCGCGAAGGCCGCGCCCGCGGCGGCAAGCAGGCCGGCGGCCAGAAGAAGCGATCGTTTCATGGCGTCCTCACATTGTTGAAGCTTGGAGACTTGGCCAGGGATGCCATCATCCCGTGACCTTGAACCTGGAGAGTGCGGCTTCATCGATCTCAAGCCCCATGCCGGGCACGTCGTCGCGCAATTCCACATAGCCGTCACGCGCCACCGGCTCGCCCTTGAAGATGTACCAGAACAGCTCGTTACCGACTTCCACATCCACCGGCGGGAAATATTCGGCGATCGGTGAATTCAGGCTGGCCATGAC
>JACCXK010000104.1 GCA_013697055.1 Alphaproteobacteria bacterium | reverse complement strand
ATCGTCAACACCGCCTCGGTCTGGTCGTTTTTCGGCGGCGGGTTGGTGCCGGCCTATACTGCCTCCAAGGGCGGGGTGGCGCAGCTGACCAAGGCGCTGGCGGTGGCCTGGGCGCCCGCTATCCGCGTCAACGCCATCGCGCCCGGCTGGGTCGAGACGGCGCTGACGGAAGGCGCCCGCGCCGATGCGGCGCGCTCAAAAGCCATTATCGATCGCACGCCGCAGGGCCGCTGGGGCAAGCCGGAGGATATCGGCGGCGCGGTAGTGTTTCTGTGTTCGGATGGCGCCGGTTTCATCACCGGCACGGTGCTGCCGGTCGATGGCGGCTACACGGCGAAATAGGCGCCGGCCGCGGAGCCGCCAATCAAAGGAAGTAAAATGGCGCAAGACAATTCCCGCATTCCCTATCGTTATCCCCAGCCCAAGGAATCGCCGCCCGAACTGGTGATCCCGTCCGCCATTCCCACCGACGAGCGCGTGTGGGTGCCGCAGGGCGAGAATGTCTGGTTTCGGCCGCTTTGCCTGTGCGCCTCGCGCGGTTACTGGATGAACCTGCTTAGGGTGCGCAAGTCCGGCGTGCTGTCGCGCCACCGCCATCCCCAGCCGGTGCATGGCTATGTCATCAAGGGCCGCTGGCGCTATCTGGAGCATGACTGGACGGCGGAAGAGGGCGGCTATGTCTATGAAGCGCCGGGCGAGACCCATACCCTGGTGGTGGACGAAGGCGTGGAAGAGATGATCACCCTGTTCCAGGTCAATGGCGTGATGATCTATGTCGATCCCGATGGCGGCGTGCTGGGATACGAGGACGTCTTCACCAAGATTAATCTCTGCCGCGCCCATTACGAGAAAGTCGGGCTGGGCGCGGATTATGTGGATCAGTTCATCCGCTAGTTCTTTCGAGCTCTCATAGCCGTGAGGTGCATGGCGGCCTGAGGGTCCGGCGGCAGCATGATGGTCACCGTCGTACCCACTTCCATATTGCTCTCCATGGTGAGTGATCCACCATGCAATTCCGCCAGTTCCTTGGTCAGGGGTAATCCCAATCCCGTCCCTTGATGCCTTTTCCCGAGATCGCTTTCGATCTGGCCAAATCGCTCCAGCACCTTGGGAATGTCTTCCGTCTTGATGCCAATGCCGGTATCCGACACCGATATCGCAATATCCGTTCCGCGGCGAAAGACGCCGATTGTGACTTCACCGCCCACAGGCGTGAATTTCAATGCGTTTGAAAGCAGATTCAGCAGCATTTGGTGCAGGCGTTTGTCATCTCCCGACAAGAGATTTACGCCGTCATAGACATGGACTGATATTCCGACATGCGCGGTGGCTGCCTGCGTTTCGACGAAGCGGACACAATCGAGGATGACTTTCAGGATCTGTATGGGCTCGAAATGCAATTCCATCTTGCCGGCTTCGAGTTTTGACAAATCGAGCAGGTCGTTCACAAGCGAGAGCAGGTGGGTCCCACTGCCATGGATGATCTGGGCATATTCCAGATAACGTTCGTTTTGCAGCGGTCCCAGAACCTGTAGCGAGATCATTTCCGAAAACCCCAGGATTGCGTTGAGCGGTGTCCTGAGTTCATGACTTGTCGTCGTCAGGAAGTCTTTGCGGGCGCGGGCAGTGTCGATTGCCTCCTGCCGGGCTTTTTGCGCAGCTGCCAATTCGGCATTCAACGTCCTGATGCGCCGGCAATATTCGTCCTCCAGATCGCGCCAAGGGGACATGTCGCGCAGCGTAATCCATGTTCCGCCATCGCTGGTCCGGCGGACTTCCGGTTGAAGATTTCGCGAGATATCGAGTTCTGGGAGACAGATCGCAACGTTTTTGCACGCCTCATCCTTTTGCAAGACTGCATATCGGGGCGAGGTCGAAGCGCAAATCTGGGAAGCGTTCTGGACTGCGCCGGCTCGCTTCAAAAATTCCGACTCAATTATCACCGGAAAGGTGCTGCGAAAGCTCAGATTGCAGGCTGCCAGGCGATTGTCTGAATCGAAATAGGCGATCGGTTCGGGATACTGATCAAACAGCGCCGTTGGATTTGCCCCTGGAGCGAGGTCCCTGTCAAAGCGAATAACTGTCGGCATCGGCGTCTCCGGTTGTCCGAAACGCCCCCGTCCGCCTGACCAATCTAGGCAAAACCGACTACAGCCCGGGTGGATACTGCCTTTGTATAGTTACCCAATTCTTAACGGCGCATATGCGCTCGGTGTTTATGGTGTACACGGAAGTTCCGTGAGCAGAGGAATTCAACTGTTCTGCGCGACAGCGAAGCCCTTGGGATTTTCGCCCGCCAGCCAGCTTTCCCACATCCGGGTGTAAGCCGCCTCGATATGCCGGGCGAAGGCGGCGGTGTCGAACAGGGCGCACGTGCTCTTGTTCTTCGCCAGCTTGTCTTTCAACGCCTTCAGCGCCTTGGCATCTTTGCCCAGCTTGACCGCCAGGGCTTCGAAACCGGCGGCATCCGCAGTGATGAGTTCGGGCAATCCCGCCGCGCCCAAAAGGCTGGCGGCGACGCGGCCCGGAAATGTGGTGCCCGGCGTGGTGATCAGCGGCACGCCGGTCCATAGCGCGTCGCTGCCGGTGGTGTGGGCATTGTAGGGCAGGCCGTCCAGGAACAGGTCGGCCAGGCTCAGCCGCGCCAGATGCAGGTCGGTGTCCAGTTCGGGCGCGAACACCAGCCGCTCCGGCGCCACGCCGCGCGCCGCGGCTTCCTTGCGCAGGTTATCGGCATAAGGGGCGGGGCTCTCCAGCAGCCACAGCACGCTGCCGTCCACCTGTTTGAGGATCCGCATCCAGCTGTCGAAGGTGGCCGGGGTCAGCTTGTAGGCATTGTTGAAATTGCAGAACACCGTACCGGTCTCCGGCAGCCCCGCTTCGGCGCGGCTGGGCTGCCTCGCCATCGGGCGGCCCTTGTCGTCATTGACCTGATAGCTGCCGGGCAGGGTGACGACTTCCTCGTCATAGAAGCCGTGTTCGCCGGGCGGGATCACCGTCTCGTCGGCGATGATGTAATCCATATAGTTGGCGCCCAGGGTGGCGGGAAAGCCCAGGTAATTGACCTGCACCGGCGCGGCGCGGTGGGCGAAGACGCCGGAGCGGCCATCGCCGAAATAGCCGTTTAGGTTGACCAGGATATCGATCTCCTCGGCGCGGATGCGGCTTGCGGCGTCGGCGTCATGCATCTTGCCGATGTCGATCCAGCGGTCGAAGGACTTTTCCAGCCTTGACCGCAACGCGCCGCCGTCATTGGGGCCGTTGTCCAGCGCGACCAGTTCGAACCGCTCCCGATCGTGCCGCTCATACAGCCCTGCCATCAGGATGGCGGTGGCCTGCTGGCGGAATTCGCCCGAGAGATAACCGATGCGGATTTTTGTGTGCGCCTTGCGGGCCGCCGTATCGAAAGGCGCGGCGGGCAGGGCCGGATAGCGGTCATGGCCCCAGATGCGCGAACAAATCTGGCTGTCCTGCGGATTTTCGCTGACGGCCTGGAAGATGAAGGGCTGCACGATGCGGGCACCGGCGCGCAAGGACCCCTCCAGCGCCGTCTTGTCAGCCTCAAAGGCATGCCAGTCGCCGCAATACATGCGCATGTGCATCAGCTCGCCCCGGGCATAGGGATAATGCGGTTCGAGCGCGATGCCGCGCTCCAGGTCGGCCAGGGCGGCCTCGGGCTGCTTGAGGCTCCAGTAGCTGTAGCTGCGGTTGATCATCGCTTCGGCATAGTCGGGGCGGACCCGGAGGGCGCGGCTGTAACAGTCGATCGCCTGCACGAAATCCTTCATGTCGCGGCAGACATTGCCGCGCCAGTTCAGCGCCACCGAATTGGTGATATCCTGCAGCAGCACCTGGTCGAGGCTCGCCAGGGCGTCCTCGAAGCGCAGCATGTCGCGCAGCGCCAGGCTGCGGTTGCCCCAGGCTTCGGGGAAATTGGGCTCCAGCGCCAGCGCCCGGTCCAGGCTGTCCAGCGACTCGGCGTGACGTTTGAGGTTGCGCAAGGCCACGCCGCGATTGTTCAGCATCTCGGCGTTGCCCTGATAGGCGGGCATCACCGCATCGAAATCGGCCAACGCCTCGGCGGCGCGTTCCAGGTCCAGCATGATGACGCCGCGATTGTAGGTGGTCTCGGCGTGGCCCGGCGCCAGGGCCAGGGCGCGGTTATAGTCTTCCAGCGCCTGGCCGGGCTGGCCCATCGCACGCCGCGCCAGTCCGCGATGCATCAGCGCCCCGGCATTGGAAGGCTGCATCGCCAACACACGGTCATAGCCGACGATGGCGTCATCGAAGCGTCCCACCGCGGTCAACGCCACGGCGCGGTTGACCATCGCCGCGATCATTTCCGGCTGCAGCACCAGGGCGCGGTCATAGCTCTCCACCGCCAGCTCATAGCGCTTCAGGTCGGACAGCGCCACGCCGCGATTGTAGAGGCCTTCGGCCATGCTGGGCTGGATCGCCAGCGCGCGGTCGAAGGCCGCCAGCGCCTCTTCGGCATGACCGGCGGCGCGCAGCGCCATGCCGTAGTTCATCAGGCAGCCCAAGTCGTCGGGATAGACGGTCGAGGCTTCGCCCAGCAGGATGCTGGCTTCTTCAAAACGGCCCTGCTGCATGCGCAGGATGCCCAGATAGTAACGCGGCCCGAACAAAGCGGGATCGGCCTGGAGAATTTGCAGGTACAGCGCCTCGGCCTGGTCCAGCTTGCCCTGCTGGTGCAGCGCGATGGCCTGTTCGGCCGTGGCTTTGAGATCCAGAACTTCCATGAACGTTTTCCGTTTTCTTATGCGTGTGCGGCGGCTTGGGCCACGGCCAGGGCCGTCATATTCACGATGCCCCGCGCGGTGACCGATGGCACCATCACATGCACCGGCTTGGAGACGCCCAGCAGCAGCGGACCGACCAGCAGCGCTTCGGTGGCGGCCGACAGCAAGGTCAACGCGATATTGGCGGAGTCCAGGCTGGGCATGACCAGAAGATTGGCGGAACCGGTGAGCGGGCTGGTGGACACGACGCGTCCGCGCAGCACATCGCTCAGCGCCGCATCGGCATGCATTTCGCCGTCGATCTCGAAATCGCAGCTTGCGGCGCGCAACAGGCTCAGCGCCTTGCGCATCTTGATGGCGCTGGGCGCATGGCTGGTGCCGAAGCTGGAATGCGACAGCAGCGCCGCCTTGGGCGCCAGACCGAAGCGGCGCACTGTCCTGGCGGCAAGCTGGGTCATTTCCGCGATCTGTTCGGCGGTGGGATCGACATTGACATGGGTGTCGCAGAAGAACAGCGCGCCATTGGGCAGGATCAGCGCCGCCAGGGAATAAAGCCGGCTGACGCCGTGCTGACGCGGAATGATCGGCAGGATGTTCTGAAGCTGCCGCGTCCAGTCACCCAACCCGCCGCACAAAGCGGCGTCCACTTCGCCGGCTTCCAGCAGCATGGCGGCGGCGATGCCGTGACGAGTGGCGATCCAGCGCGCCGCCGATTCCGGTTGCACGCCGCGCCGCTCGACCATGCGCTGATAGCGTTCGGTGAGGGGGGCGAAGAATTCGCGGTCGGCTTGCGGGTCCAGGATGCGCGCATCCTTGTTGAAGTCCAGCCTGAGGCCCAACTGTTTGGTCTTTTCCAGGATGACATCGCGGCGGCCGATCAGGGTGGGCTGGGCCAGGCCCTCATCCACGACCGTCTGTACCG
>JACCXK010000100.1 GCA_013697055.1 Alphaproteobacteria bacterium | reverse complement strand
AAACATCGCTAACCAAGGGCCATATGTCGGAAAGCCTTTTTGTCACCAGACTTCACCGGGCCCGCATCGCGGTGGCCGACGGGCTGGAAAAAACCTGCCTGGGCCTGGCCGCCGAGGACAAGGCCGGGCAGCGCTGGTCCAAGACCCACGGCTATGGCGGCTATACCTCTTACGCCTCGCTGAACGACCTGACCCGCCGCGCCAGCATGTTCGACGATCTGGAACGCGCCATCGCCAAACAGGTCCGGAGTTTCGCGCGGGAACTGCAGTTCGATTTGAGCCGCCGCAAGCTGGCGCTGGACAGTCTCTGGATCAATGTGATGGACAGGGGCGCGGTGCACACGCCGCATATCCATCCCCATTCCGTGATCAGCGGCACCTACTATGTGACGGTGCCGCCCCGCTCGGGCGCCGTCCGCTTCGAAGATCCGCGCCTGGGCCTGATGATGGCCGCGCCGCCGAAGAAGACCAACGCCCGCCCCGAAAACCGCAGCTTCGTGGACGTGACACCCAAGCCTGGCATGCTGCTGTTATGGGAAAGCTGGCTGCGCCATGGCGTCGAACCCAATGGGGCAGCGCTGGCCAAGCGGATATCGGTGAGTTTTAATTACCGGACAGACTGACTTGGGTGGCGTTATGCTCCCAGCCATAGAAACAACAGGGAGGGCGTCATGAACATCTTCGCCGGTTCGATTGAAATCCAGATGCTGTGCTGGGCCGTGGTGCTGGGGCTGGCGCAACTCCTCATCGCCACCACCCTGGCGACCAAAGACCAGGGCCTGGCCTACAACATGAGCGCGCGCGATGCGGCACCGCCGTCCGTCAGCCCGCTGTCGGCGCGCATGCTGCGAGCTTTCGCCAATTTCAAGGAGACGTTCGTCTTCTTCGCCGTCGCGGTGCTGGTGGTGACGGTGTTGAACAAGCACAACGCCAGTTCGGCGCTGGGGTCGCAGATCTATTTCTGGGCGCGGCTGGTCTATGTGCCGGTCTATGCCGCCGGCATCCCGGTGGCGCGCACCCTGGTGTGGGCGGCATCCATCTTCGGCCTGGTCACGGTGCTGTTGGCGGCGATGGCGGCTTAGCTTTTCTTCGCGTGTAGCGCGTTAAAAAAGCTTGCCCCTCTTCGAGCGAAGCGAGGGAGGCGACTACATTCCCGTATGGGCGCCGCCCCAGCCCCACCGCGTACCGCCGCGACCGTAACTGATGGTACCAGGCACCGGGCCGATGCGCGTGCCGCCGCCTTCCCAGGTCTTGCACGACTTGTCGATGGATGAGAATCCGCCATTGGTGTCGTTGGTCTGGTGCGCGGCGCGGGCGCGCTCGCGTTCCTCACCCGACATCCGCACCGTCTCGGCGCCGGGGCAGTCGGGGGCGTAGCCGCCATCACCCTGGGCATGAACAGGCGCCGGAACGGTGGCCGCCAGGATCATCAGGCCAAACATCGGGAGGGCGAATTTGCGCATCGGCTACTCTTCCTTGGGTTTGGGGGGATAATAACCCAAGAGTAAGGAACTGCCGAGAAAGCCATTCCTGACACGTCGTCACGGCGTCGTCAGGCCTAGCCGCGCCGCCGCAGGATGGCTTCCAGCTTGGCCGGGAGCTTGGAGACGAAATGTTCCCGGTCCCAGGCGATCTGCGCCTGTTCCAGGATCTTGGCCCGCGCCTCGGGCGGCAGGCCCGGCCAGGCGGCGATTACGCCCGAGCCCAGCCGGCGCACCAGGCATTCATCTTCGGCCGGATATTTGAATGACTTGTCTTCCAGGATGGCCATGCGGCTTCGCCCTCTCAAAGATTGATGATGGAACCGGGCGAAGCGGGGAACTTCAGCGCGACGGCAGTACGTCTGGGGAGCAAAAACTCAACCCGGTCAAAGACTAGACCGGATCGCAGGCGTCTGTGAATGAAAATTTCTAAGTCGCGAGGGATTTTGTGACCTGAGCAGGAGCGTCGCGCGGAGCGGGCTAGAGGCCCGTGAGCGCACGCGCGACGCACTCAGGGCGCAAAAGACCCGCGCTCTAGCGGCCGCCCTTTTTCTTGCCGGCTTTGCGGGCAGCATAACGGGCGTCGCGCTTGGCCTTCTGTTCGATTTCCAGGGCTTCCATCGCCCGGATGCGTTCCTCATGCTCGCGCTCGGCCTGGGCCTTGGCTTCGATCTCGGCAAGGCGGCGCTGTTCTTCTTCTTCCTGGCGGCGCTTTTCGGCGGCAATGGCGGCCAGGCGCTTTTCCTCGGCGCGGCTCTTGGCGCGGACTTCGCGCGCTTCGGCGATGGCCATGCGCTCGCCCGCCTTGGCTTCGAAATTGACCTTGGCGGCTTCGGCCCGGGTCTTGGCCTTGGCCAGCATCTCGGCGCGCGCCTTGGCGGCGGTTTCCATGCGGTTGGAGAATTTTTCGTCGTCTTTGCGGGGAGGCATCTGTCTTCTCAGGTTTCCAGAATGCGCAGGTTTGGTGCCTGCGGCTTGTTGTTTGAATCCACCAGCAGCACGCGCGGCTGGAATGTCTTGGCCTCGGCCTCGGTCATGCGAGCATAGGCGACGATGATGACAAGATCGCCCTTTTGGGCGAGACGCGCCGCTGCGCCGTTGATGCCGATCATGCCCGAACCTGCGGCTGCGGGAATGGCATAGGTGGTGAAGCGTTCGCCATTGTTGATGTTCAGTACATCCACCTGCTCGTGCGGCAGGATGCCCGAGCGTTCCAGCAGCGACGCGTCCACCGAGATGGAGCCCTCATAATTGAGGTCGCACTGGGTCACCGTGGCGCGGTGGATTTTGCCTTTGAGCAAAGTAAGCAGCATCAGTTGTCCAGAAACGACCGCAGCTTGCGTGAGCGCGAGGGATGCTTGAGTTTCCTGAGCGCCTTGGCTTCGATCTGGCGGATACGCTCGCGGGTGACGCTGAACTGCTGGCCGACTTCTTCCAACGTGTGGTCGGTGTTCATGCCGATGCCGAAGCGCATGCGCAGCACGCGTTCCTCGCGCGGCGTCAAAGTCGCCAGCACGCGGGTGGTGGTCTCGCGCAAATTCGCCTGGATGGCGGCGTCGATCGGCAGCACCACATTGGGATCCTGGATGAAGTCGCCCAGATGGCTGTCTTCCTCGTCGCCGATGGGCGTCTCCAGGCTGATCGGCTCCTTGGCGATCTTCAGGACCTTGCGGACCTTTTCCAGCGGCATCGCCAACCGTTCGGCCAGCTCTTCCGGGGTGGGCTCGCGGCCGATCTCATGCAGCATCTGGCGCGAGGTGCGCACCAGCTTGTTGATGGTCTCGATCATATGCACCGGGATACGGATGGTGCGCGCCTGGTCGGCGATGGAGCGGGTAATGGCCTGGCGAATCCACCAGGTCGCATAGGTGCTGAACTTGTAGCCGCGGCGGTATTCGAATTTGTCGACCGCCTTCATCAACCCGATATTGCCTTCCTGGATCAGGTCCAGAAACTGCAGGCCGCGGTTGGTGTATTTCTTGGCGATGGAGATCACGAGGCGCAAATTGGCCTCGATCATTTCCTTCTTGGCGACGCCGCTTTCGCGCTCGCCCTTCTGCACCGTCTGGACGTTGCGGCGGAATTCCGACACCGACTGACGGGTTTCCGACGCCATCGACTGGATGTCGTCGCGCAGGGTCTTGATCTTGTCGCGCTCGTCGGTGACGAAATCGTGCCAGCCCAAGCCCGACAGGCGGCCGACGCGGCGGGCCCAGTTGGGGTCGAGCTCATTGCCGAAATACTGCTTGAGGAATTCGGCGCGGTCCACGCCATGGCTTTCGGCCAGGCGCAAGAGCTTGCCTTCCAGGCCCACCAGGCGGCGATTGATGCCGTACATCTGGTCGACCAGGGCTTCGATGCGATTGTTGTTGAGCTTGAGCGACTTTACCAGATCCATGGTCTCGTTGCGCAGCTTCTTGAAGCGGCGTTCCTGGCCGGTGGAAAGCTCATCGCTGGCCAGCGCGGCTTCGACCGACGCGTCCTGCAGCTTGCCCAGCTTCTTGTAGAGGCCGGCAATGGCGTCCAGCGAGGCCAAGACCTGCGGCTTCAGCGCCGCTTCCATGGCCGACAAAGGCAGGTTGCCTTCATCGTCGAAATCATCGCCGTCATCGGCGGGCGTGGCGCCATCGCCGCCTTCGGTGGCAGCTTCGCCTTCGGCTTTCGGTTCCGCCGGCTTGGGTGGCGGAGGGGGCGGCGGCGGCACCGGCTTCTTGAATTCGGCGACCGGCGGGGCGGCGCCATTAACGTCCGGGCGATTCAGCGGCTGGCCATCGGGACCCACCGGCGGAGGCACATTGGCGGGCTGGCCATCGGGACCGGCACCATACATGGCTTCCAGGTCGATGATGTCGCGCAGCAGCACCTTGCCTTCGTTCAACTCGTCGCGCCACACGGTGAGCGCTTCAAAGGTCAGCGGGCTTTCGCACAAGGCGCCGATCATCAATTCGCGGCCGGCCTCGATGCGCTTGGCGATGGCGATTTCGCCTTCGCGGCTGAGGAGCTCGACCGAGCCCATCTCGCGCAGATACATGCGCACCGGATCATCGGTGCGGTCATATTGTTCGCCGGACTTGGCGGTGGTGGCCAGCGCCTTGCTGCCGCCCTCGGCGGGAACCAGCGCGCCGCCCTCTTCGCCTTCCTCGGCTTCTTCGCTTTCGATGACATTGATGCCCATCTCATTGAGCATCGCCATCGTGTCTTCGATCTGCTCGGACGAGGTCTTGTCCGACGGCAGCACCTTGTTCAGTTCGTCATAGGTGACATAGCCACGGGCTTTGGCCTTGGCGATCATCTTGCGGACGCCGACATCCGACATGTCCAGCAGCGGACTGTCGGCATCACCCGGGGTCTCGTTCTCGCCCGGCTTCTTGGCGGGGATCTTGGAGCCCGGCTTGACCGGCACCACGGGTGCGGCGGCCTTGGGATCCACCTTGGCGACCTTGGCGGCGGCCTTGGCTTTTTGTTTTTCTTCGCGGGCCTGGGCGGCGATCTGTGCCTTGGTCAGCTTCTCGACCTTCACCGGCTTGGCGGCGGGCTTGACGGGCGCGGGCTTCGCCTTGACGGCAGCCTTCACCGGCTTGCCCTTCGGAGCAGGCTTGAGGGATTTCTTCTTGGCGGGCACCGACTGGCGCGCGGCCGCTTTCGCAGCCGTGCGTGGCCTGTTGGCCGCCGCACTCTTCAAAGGCTTTGTCGATTTTTTCGAAGAGGCTTTCGTCACTATCGTCCCTAACTTAAGTCCCGCGCCCGTCGCCGGGCCGTTCTGAAAGCGCCTTGCGGCGCTCCAGCAGGCGACGCGCATCAGACTGATTTCCCGCCAGCTCGCGCAGGTCGGCAACGGCGCGCTGAAAACTGGCGTGGGGGTCCTGGGCCGCAGGGCCGGCAAAACGCACCAGCAATTCGGCAATTCCCTTACGTGTGAAATGGGCTTGAACCCCAGCTTTTTCAAGGCTGGAGCCGGAGGCGGCGAGGTTTAGAAGTTCGTGGCGCAGCCTGTCAAGCGAAGGGTCCGAAAGGTCCAGAATCGCCAAGGATTCAGCCTCTGCGAGCGCAATTTCGGGGGATTCCGCCAAAAGCCGGCCAAGTTCCATCTCCTTGGCCTGGCGGGCCCCGGCCTGCCCTGACCGGACCAGGGCCGACCCCTGGACGCTGGCCGAAACCGCCTCCGGGCTGCCCGGCAGGGGGCGGGGCTTGAAGTCGCCCCGGTACCGGCCCCCCCCTTGGAAACCTTGGGCCTGGCGCTGAGGGGTGCGGGCGGAGGGAGTTGGAGTGCGCCGTTTGAAATTGTTGAACACCAGCTCGTCAAAGCCGCGGCGGTAATAGTCGGCGACCTTGCCGTCAGTGATGCGATCGACGATTTCGCGCAAGCTGTGTTCCAGCCCGGCGCGGCGCTCAGGGGTGGAGAAATCCTTGCCGTCGGTTTCGGTGCGCCACAGAAGCTGCGACAGCGGCAACGCGGCTTCCAAGAGCACGGTCATGGCGCCCGGGCCATTGTGAGCGACGTAGCTGTCCGGGTCTTCGCCGGTGGGAAGAAAAGCAAAGCGCAACGAATAGCCGGCTTTCAGATGCGGCAAGGCCAAGTGCGCGGCGCGATGCGCCGCCTTCAATCCCGCCGCATCGCCGTCGAAGGCCAGGATCGGCTCGGGCGCGGTGCGCCACAACAGATGCAGCTGGTCTTCGGTCAGCGCCGTGCCCAGCGGCGCCACGGCATGGGCGAAGCCGGCGCGCACCAGCGCGATCACATCCATATAGCCTTCGGCCATAATGATGGTGCCGGCCTTGATGGCGGCAGCGCGGGCGGTGGCGAAGTTGTAAAGCTGCGAACCCTTGGAAAACAGCGATGTTTCGCCGGTATTGATGTATTTGGGCTTGGCGTCCGCTTCCAATGCGCGCGCACCAAAAGCAACCACCCGGCCGCGCCCGTCGGTGATGGGAAACATCACCCGGTTGTAGAAAAAGTCGCGCATCGGCCGGCCATCCTCGGCCGGGCGCGCCAGACCGGCAGCGATGATGTCGTCCTGGGTGATATGGTACTCGGTGAGATGCTTGATCAGCGCGCCATTGCCGCCGGGTGAATAGCCCAGGCGGAATTGTTTCGCCGCCGCGCCGTCCAGCCCGCGCCCCTTCAGGTAATCGCGCGCCTCGCGGCCGCCTGCCTCGAACAATTGCGTTTCATAAAATTTCGCCGCCAGCTCCACCACGTCATAGAGCGATTTCTTTTTCTGCTCGCGCTCTTCATCCTCGGGCGACCATTTGGGCAGTTCGACACCCGCGTCGGCCGCCAGCTTTTCCACACTTTCTGGAAAACTGAGGCCTTCGGTCTCGATCAGCCATTTGAAGGCGTCGCCGCCCTTGCCGCAGCCGAAGCATTTGTAAGACTGGCGCTCGTTGGAAACCTTGAAGCTGGGGGACTTCTCGTTGTGAAACGGGCAGCAGCCCCACATTTCCCGGCCCTTGCGAACCAGCTTGACGCGGCGGCCCACCAGCGCGACCAGATCAGTCCGCTGCCGGATTTCTGCCAATAAACCTTCACCGTGGCGCATAGCTCAGTCTCCCGAACTACTTACGCTGGGGGTAAGGACAGTTAAATCTTGAAAAAGCCCCAATGCGTCATCAAAGAAAAAATCAATCGTAACGGTCGACTCACTACGATTTTTTCCTATAAAAATATCCGCTCTTTGGTAGGAGCGATCAAGCTTTTCTATCCACCTTACATGTTCGACAGTTCCAACTTCGGGTTCAATATCCTTGAGACGGTGGAACTCTCTATAAAGAAGCAGCACTACATCGCTGAACCGCTCGACGGCCCCATATTCTGATAAATCAGACATACGCGGTTCTGGAGATTTCCGATCGCGGGAATGAACTGGCAGCGAAGATGTCACAAGCACTGGCACGGATAGTTCAGATGCCAATACCTTTAAGCGTCGAACAACTCGCTCGCAATTAGACATTGAGCTACTATCGACCGTCCAAGCTGCCAACCGTTGCAAGCCATCGACGACCACGCATTTGAGGTCGGCACCCTTCTTCATTTCTGCTGCCTGTGAGCATAGCTGCTCGACCGACATAGGCCCCTCCGCTACCAAAAGTGGAACAGCCGAGTATTCTTGAAGAGCGAGAACAAACTTTTCCCACTCCTCTTCTGAAAACTTTCCATTGGTAATTTTCCAGAGTGGGATACCCGTATCAGACGATAAAATTCTCCGGGCCAGTTGCTCGCTAGACATGTCGAATGAAAATAGCGCTATGGCTGGAGTGGTCGTATCAGCCTTATCCGTAAGAGAGGCGACGCCGCGAGTGGTGCGCAACGCGTTAGCAACGATCGTTAGCGCTAACGAAGTCGCACCCATTCCCGACTGCCCTGCGAGCAATATCAACTCAGACCGACGGAACCCGCCTAATCTACTATCTAAGTCACGCAACCCAGAAGGAAGGCCGCCGAAAAACCTGCCCGCGGTGGCGGCTTCGGCTTTCTGCACTACCGACAACAAGCTTCGCTGAAAGGGCCTAAGCTTCTGCCTTTCGGATAAAACGGCATTTACTTGCGGCTTGCGCACCAGCTTGACGCGGCGGCCCACCAGCGCGACCAAATCGGTCCGCTGCCGGATTTCTGCCAGCAATCCTTCGCCATAGCGCATGGGGCCAGTCTAGGCGCAAAAGCCCCACAATGGGGGGGCAAGCCCCGCGATTCCTGTGAATCAGGGTTGCGGGACGGGAAATCGGGGCCTTTTTTCCCCTATTTGCCGGACAAGGCGTCCTTGGTCGCCGCGCTGGCCTTGGAAAAATCCATCTGGCCGGCATAGCGCTCTTTCAAGACCGCCATCACCTTGCCCATGTCCTTGATCGAGGCGGCGCCGGTAGAGGCGATCACCTTGGCAATGGCATCCTTCATCGCCGCTTCGTCCATCTGGGCCGGCATGAAGGTGCGGATCACCGCGATTTCCTCGCGCTCGCCCGCGGCCATTTCCGGGCGGTTGCCGGCGTCAAAGGCGGTGGCGGATTCCTCGCGCTGCTTGATCATCTTGGCCAGCAAAGTGAGGATATCGTCGTCGCTCACCAAATCCTTGTTGGTTTCGCTGCGCGCGGCGATGTCGCGATCCTTCAGCGCCGCCAGGACCAGGCGCACGGTCGACAGGCGCTTGGCGTCCTTGGACTTCATCGCCTCTTTCATGGCGTCGGTGAGCTGGGCGCGCAGGGACATGGGATTCTCTTTCTTGGAAGCCGCAGACCATATTCGGAATCGGTGGATAATTCCAACCCGTTGAAAATGCTGCATTAGTTGAGGTTGACGCGCGGGGCCGCCATCCCTATTTTCGCGCAAATCCGAGGACCCTCCATGACCAATGCACGCAAACCCGACGCCGCCACCGCGGCGCCTGCATTTTCGCGTGGCGGATTGATGCTGGCGGACGGCACCTTCTTCGAAGGAACCGGCTTCGGCGCGGCGGGTTCGGCGATCGGCGAAGTGTGTTTCAACACCGCCATGACCGGCTACCAGGAGATCCTGTCCGATCCATCTTACGCGGGCCAGATCGTGGCTTTCACCTTCCCGCATATCGGCATTGTCGGCACCAATGACGAGGACATCGAGACCATCACCCCGGTGGTGCGCGGCCTTGTCGTGCGCGCCGATGCCGAAAGCCCGTCCAATTATCGCAGCCTGTTGGCGCTGGATGGCTGGCTGAAGAAGCACAACATCCCGGCGGTGGCGGGGATCGACACCCGTGCCCTCACCTCCATGATCCGCGAAAAGGGCATGCCGCATGGCGTGGTGGTGAATTTGGGCGGCAGCGAACTGGACCGTGACGCGCTGATCGCCCAGGCGAAATCCTTCGCCGGTCTTGAAGGGCTGGACCTCGCCAAGGAGGTCACGTCGCGCCAGATGTACAAGTGGGACGAGATGCCCTGGGCCTGGAACGAAGGCTATAAAAAGGAAGGAGCGCCCGGCTTCCGCGTCACCGTGATCGACTATGGCGTGAAGCGGAATATCCTGCGGCTGCTGGCGGGCATGGGCGCCGACATCACCGTGGTGCCGGCATCCGCCACCACCGAAGAGGTGATGCGTCACAAACCGCATGGCGTGCTGCTGTCCAACGGCCCCGGCGATCCGGCGGCGACGGGCGAGTACGCCATTCCCACCATCAAGGGCGTGATCGATACCGGGGTGCCGGTGTTCGGAATCTGTTTAGGCCACCAGATGCTGGGCCTGGCGCTGGGCGCCAAGACCCGCAAGATGGCGCAGGGCCATCACGGCGCAAATCATCCGGTCAAGGACCTCACCACCGGCAAGGTGGAGATCGTCTCCATGAACCACGGCTTCACCGTGGATCGCGACAGCCTGCCCCAGGGCGTGTCAGAGACCCATGTCTCGCTGTTCGACGACACCAATTGCGGCATCGCGGTCGAAGGCAAGGATGTGTTCAGCGTGCAGTATCATCCCGAGGCGTCTCCCGGTCCGATGGACTCGCACTATCTGTTTGAGCGTTTCGCCAAAGCCGCCAAGAAGCGGGCTTAAATCATCACCGGCATTTCCGGCCCAGCATTGCGCCAGTCATGCCGTCCATTTGGGGAGACGCGCCGCATGGGGACATTCCGCAAAGCTGCTTTTCTGCTCACCTGCCTTGCTGCGCCGGCCCTGGCGCAATCCGACATCAGCGGCCACTACACCACCGTGCAGACCGTCAATGGCACCGAGATCTACGGCAAACTCGAGTTGCAGCAGAAGGGCACGACCGTTACCGGAAAATTCATGGGCGACGACCTGACCGGCACCCGCAACGGCAAGACGATCGATTTCGTTTCCAAGGACAAGGAAGGCTATGGCGGCACGGTGCACCTGGTCATACAGGATGGTGTGTTGCGCGGTACGGCCATCGGTTTCGACGGCACGAGCCATCATACGAAATACATGACCAATGCCCTCGTTGCCCGTCCCGTGAAAACCGGCGCTGCGACCGCGCCAAAACGCCATGAGTTCGCGCCCACGGCTTTTCCCCGCGCTTTCTCAGCGCTGAACAAGCCGGTGCTGACCATCGCGCCGGGTGACACGGTGCATACGACCACCGTGGATGCGGGCGGAACCGATGAGAAAGCGGTATCGCATGCGCTGGGCGGCAATCCGCAGACCGGTCCCTTTTATGTCGAAGGCGTGATGCCGGGCGACACGGTGGCGATCCATATTGTCAAGCTGCGGCTGAACCGCGACTGGGCGACCAGCGATGACTATCTGGTGCGCAATGCCGTGCCCCCTGGCCTGGCCGTCGCCATGAAGGATATCGGCAAGACGGTGCATTGGCACCTGGACCGCGAAAAGATGACGGGGACGCCGGAAAATCCCGGCCCGCACATGACGTCGTACGCCGTGCCGCTGCGTCCGATGCTCGGTTGTGTGGCGGTGGCGTCACCGCCGGTCATAGCCGCGCCCAATTCCGGCGACAGCGGCTTTTATGGCGGCAATATGGACTTCAACGAGATCACCGAGGGCGCGACCGTCTATCTGCAGGCGCGCGTGCCCGGCGCGCTGGTTTATGTCGGCGATGGCCATGCCGCCATGGGCGATGGCGAGTTGAACGGCAACGGGCTGGAAACCTCGATGGACGTGGAATTCCGCGTCGAGGTGATCCGGGACAAGCTCACGCCCCAGCCGCGGGTCGAAACCGCGGACCGGCTGATGGCGCTTGGGTACGAAGGCTCGCTGGACGAATCGTTGAAGACTGCGACCTTCAACATGCAGCGCTGGCTGACCGGCGATTATGCGCTCGACGCATCGGAGGCGGCGTTGGTGATCGGATCGGCCGCCACGATCCGTGTCAGCGAAGCGGCCGACCGCAACAGCGGCGTGGCCATCATCCTCGACAAGTCGGTGCTGAACACGCTGAAGAAGTAAGCCGCGGGTTGGCTACCGCGCGAACTCCACGACATCCAGCAGTGATTCCTGGATCGCCGGAATCTCAAGCCGCATGTGATTGTCACCAATACCGGTCAGCAATCCGATCTGGTCGTCCGGCGTCACCTGCGCGCCCAGCGCGGGAGAAGCGCCGGAATAATTGTGATAGGGTTCGCCGCGGGCGCTGGAAGAACCGAGATAGACCCAGGCGCCGCGATCCGGGAACAGGACGCCGACAAAGCGCTGGCTGCCGTTCATCTTCTGCAGCAGCAAGCCGCCGCGGAACGGGCGGATATTGCAGCTGAACCAGCGGTCATAGACCATGTAGGAGCTCATGCGGCCCAGCTTCATCTGGCGGCAGCGCCAGTTGCCGATCAGCACGGACGCGGGAACGGCGCGGCCTTGCGGCTCGAGCACGCGGGGGATTGCGCGCTGGTCGCCACGGCCTTCGCCGCGTTGGGCGTCGGCAATGGCTTCATCGCGGATCTGCGGCAAGGCGTTAAGCCGGGCCACATCCGCCGGATGCGCCACATCCTGCCAGCCGGCAAAAACGGGGGTTGTTGCGGCCAGCGAAAGCGCCAGCGCCAACGCGTTCGCGCGAGCGAGAGCGCCCTTAAAAAAAGTAACTTTAAGTGTCCGCACGCCCATCGGGATGCTCCTGGCCATTCTCCAGCGGCGCCCATCCGTTCAGATCCGCGGTCGGCGGCATGCCGATCACGTTGAAGCCGGAGTCGACGAAATGAATTTCGCCGGTGACACCACCTGCCAGGTCACTAAGCAAATACAGTGCCGCGCCGCCGACATGGTTAAGTTCCACGGTCCGCTTGAGCGGGGCATGCGCCTTGTTCCATTTGAACACGGTGCGGGCATCGCCCACCGCCGCGCCGGCCAGGGTCCGCATCGGGCCGGCCGAGATGGCGTTGACCCGGATGTTGTCGCGGCCGAGATCGGCGGCGAGATAGCGCACGGAAGCCTCCAGCGCCGCCTTTGCAATTCCCATGACGTTATAGTTGGGCATCACCCGCTGGGCGCCGAGATAGGACAGGGTCACCAACGCGCCGCCCCGGGGCATTAGCGAGGCCGCGCGCTGGGCCACGGCGGTGAAGGAATAGCAGGAAATATCGAGGCTTCTGGCGAAATTGGCGCGACTGGTATCGACGTAGCGGCCCTTGAGTTCGTCGCGGTCGGAAAAGGCCAGGCTGTGCACCAGGAAGTCTATACTGCCCCATTCCGTCTTCAGCGCAGCGAAGACGGCATCGAGCTGTTCGTCGCTTTCGACATCGGCCGGCAGCACGATGGAGGCACCGATCGAGGCGGCCAGCGGCCCCAACCGCTTCTTCTGGGCGTCACCCTGATAGGTAAAGGCGATCTGGGCGCCCTGGGAGGCGAGCATCTGGGCGATGCCCCAGGCGATGGAATGGTCGTTGGCGACCCCCATCACCAGGCCGCGCTTGCCCGCCATGAGTCCTGTTTTGAACTGGGCTTTGACGTCCGCGACAGTGTCATGTTTCATTTCGGGACATCACTTCTCATAGCGCTGGAACACCAGGCTGGCGTTGGTGCCGCCAAAGCCGAAGCTGTTGGACAAGGCAGTGTTGAGGCGCGCGTTGTCGATGCGCTGGCGCACGATATTGGCGCCTGCGACGGCGGGATCCAGTTCCACGATATTGGCGCTTTCGCAGATGAAATTGTTCTTCATCATGAGCAGCGTGTAGATCGCCTCATGCACCCCGGCCGCGCCCTGGCTGTGGCCGGTCAGTGACTTGGTGGCGCTGATCGGCGGGGTCTTGGCGCCGAACACCGTCTTGATGGCGTTGATCTCGGGAATGTCGCCCACCGGCGTCGAGGTGGCGTGGGGATTGATGTAATCCACCGGCGCCTTCACATGTTCCAGCGCCATCTGCATGCAGCGCACCGCGCCTTCGCCCGATGGGGCCACCATGTCAGCGCCGTCTGCCGTGGCGCCATAGCCCACCAGCTCGGCATGGATGCGGGCGCCGCGCGCCTTGGCATGTTCCAACTCTTCCAGCACCAGGATGCCGCCGCCCCCGGAGATCACGAAACCATCGCGCGCGATGTCATAGGCGCGTGAGGCGCTTTCGGGCGAGGCATTGTACTTGGACGACATGGCGCCCATGGCGTCGAACAATTCGCTGAGGGTCCAGTCGAGCTCTTCGCCGCCCCCGGCGAACATCATGTCCTGCTTGCCCCACTGGATCAGCTCGAAGGCGTTGCCGATGCAATTGGCCGAAGTCGAGCAGGCCGAGGAGATGGAATAATTATAGCCCTTGGTCTTGAACCAGGTGGAGAGGTTGGCGCTGACGGTGGAGGACATCGCCTTGGGCACCGCGAAAGGTCCGACCCGCCTGGGTGAATTGTTCTGGCGGGTGATGTCGGCGGCTTGCACGATCGCTTTGGTACTGGGCCCGCCGGAGCCCACGATCAAGCCGGTGCGCGGATTGGAAATGTCTTTTTCTTCCAGCCCCGCATCGGCGATGGCCTGGTTCATCGCCACCCAGCAATAGCCGGCGCCGTCGCCCTGGAAGCGGCGGGCGCGGCGGTCCACCACTTCGTCCAGGTTGATCTTCAGCGAGCCATGCACCTGGGAGCGAAAGCCCAGGCGGATATAGTCTTCGGCCGCGACGATGCCCGAACGGGCGTTGCGCAGGCTGTCGGTGACTTCCTCGGCGTTATTGCCGATGGAGGAAACAATGCCGAGGCCGGTGACGACCACTCTTCTCATGCAATCCTCGACAAATGTCAGGCGGAGGCAGGCGCCGACTGGGCAGCCAGGGCCGCCGCGGCGTCGGTGATCAGGCCGACCCGCAGGCCCTTGGCTTCATAGATGACCTTGCCGTCCACCTTCATGATGCCGTCGGCGATGCCCAGCACCAGCTTGCGCATGATCACGCGCTTGAGGTTGACGATGTAGGTGATCTTCTTGGCGGTGGGCAGCACCATGCCGGTGAACTTGACCTCGTCTACACCCAGGGCGCGGCCGCGGCCGAGGCCGCCCATCCAGCCCAGGAAGAAGCCGACCATCTGCCACAAGGCATCCAGGCCCAGGCAGCCGGGCATCACGGGGTCACCTTCGAAATGACACTTGAAGAACCAGAGGTCGGGATTGATGTCGAACTCGGCCACCATTTCGCCCTTGCCGTCCGTACCGCCGTTGGCGGTGATGGAGGTGATGCGGTCGAACATCAGCATGGGCGGCAGGGGCAATTGGGGATTGCCGGGCCCGAACAGCTCGCCGCGGGCGCAGGACAGGAGGCCCTGAAGGTCATAACTGGCTTGGCGCACGGGCTGGTCCACGGCTGGGTTCTTCCTTGAAAACACTCTAGAAAACTCGGGCGTTTCCTTGGTGGTTCCCTACCCGAAAAGCGGGGGATGGGCTACCGCGAAACGTCATGCGTCTTGCTTAGAAACATTCTAACATATATCCTTCATAGTCTAGCAGGGTTGCCGCGCCCCTTGTAGCTAGAGACGTCAGCGGCACGAGGAACCGGCCCATGGCCAAAGCTTTGCGCGAACCCAAGACCACCGCCGCCCAGGCCACGGCCCGGTTGCGCCATGCCGGCCTGCGTCCCACCCGCCAGCGGGTGGAATTGGCGGGCCTTTTGTTCCAGAACGGCGACCGGCATGTAACGGCTGAAAGCCTGCATGACGAAGTCACCACGGCCGGCGTAAAAGTCTCGCTGGCCACCGTCTACAACACCTTGCACCAGTTCACCGAGGCAGGACTGCTGCGCCAGGTGATCGTGGATGCGGCGCGCGGCTATTTCGACACCAACACCGGCGACCACCAGCATTTCTTTCTCGAAAAAGAAGGCCTGTTGATCGACATTCCGGGGGAAAGCATCGCGGTCGCGGGCGTTCCCACTCCGCCGGCTGGTCTGAGCGTGGACCGCGTCGACGTTGTGGTCCGGGTGCGCCGGAACTAGTCGGACTTTTCGCACCTCCTGCGAGTCATTCTCACACTTTAGAATCGTTCTAATTCGTTGACAGAGCCTGTCCGCGGGGACACTGTTGCGCCGGAATTTTCACCCCACAGGAGGCGCTTATGCCCGCACTTAAAGACACCAAGACCTGGGAAAATCTGAAAGAAGCCTTCGCCGGCGAAAGCCAGGCCAACCGCCGCTATCTCTATTTCGCGCAGAAGGCCGATGTGGAAGGCCATAACGATGTCGCCGCCGTGTTCCGCTCCACCGCGGAAGGCGAAACCGGCCATGCCCATGGTCACCTGGAATATCTGGAAGAAGTGGGCGATCCGGCCACCGGCGAGCCGATCGGCGCCACCGACGCCAACCTCAAGGCATCGATCGCGGGCGAGACTCACGAGTACACCGACATGTATCCGGGCATGGCCAAGACCGCCCGCACCGAAGGCTTTGACGAAATCGCCGACTGGTTCGAAACCCTGGCCAAGGCCGAGAAGTCCCATGCCGGCCGCTTCCAGAAGGCTTTGGATACCCTCGGGAAGTAATTCTTCGCGTTATTGAACATGGCCGCGCGAAGCAATTTGCGCGGCCATTCTTTTCTGAACGGATGCACATGACCGGCGAAGGCAGCCTCGACGCCCCCACCCGCGAAATCATCAAGTGGCAGGATCCGGACTTTGCCGATGAGGCCAAGCTGGATGCGGAGATGCGCCGTGTGTTCGACATCTGCCATGGCTGCCGCCGCTGCTTCAACCTGTGCGATTCCTTCCCGCGCCTGTTCGATTTGATCGACAACAGCCCGACGGAAGATGTCGAGCATCTGAAAACGCAAGACTTCAAGCCGGTCGTGGAAGCCTGCACACTTTGCGACATGTGCTTCATGACCAAATGCCCCTATGTGCCGCCGCATCCCTTCATGCTGGATTTTCCGCACCTGATGCTGCGCCACCGCTTTGTCGAAGCCAAAAAGGGGAACAAGGACTTCGTACAGCGCCAGCTGGCCGAGATGGATCGCAACGGCGCACTGGCGCGGCCGCTGGCGCCGCTGGTCAACTGGGCCAGCGACAAGGACAACAAGTTCACCCGGCCCGTGATGGAAGCGGTGGCCGGCATTGATGCCAAGGCGACCTTGCCCAAATTCCACAGCCGGACTTTCGTCAGCCAGGCCAAGCACGAAGCCGGCGAAATCAACAGCGCCGCACCGGCGTTCGGAAAGCGCAAGGCGGCGCTCTATGCCACCTGTTTCGTCAATTACAACAAGCCCGAGACCGGCATGGATGCCCGCGCCGTGCTCAATCATATCGGCGTGGAAACCAAAGTCGCCTATCCCGGCTGCTGCGGCATGCCTTTCCTGGAACAGGCCGAACTGGCGCGCGTCGCCGACAATGCCGCCAAAGTGTCCAAGGAACTCTGCAAGCTGATCGACGAAGGCTATGACATCGTCGCCCTGACCGCGTCCTGCGGGCTGATGCTGAAATTTGAATGGGCGCTGATCTGTCCCGACAATCCCGACGTGAAGCGGGTGCAGGACAACACCTTCGACATTGACGAATATGTCGTGGACGTCGCCAAGAGGGAGGGCCTGCCGACCGGCATGACGGCGCTGCCCGAAGGCGTCACCGTGCACCTGGCCTGTCACGCCCGCGCCCAGAATATGGGACCCAAGGCGGCGGAGATGCTGAAGATGATTCCCGATACGCCGGTGGATGTGGTGGAGCGCTGCTCGGGCCATGGCGGCACGTTCGGGGTGGTGAAACCGACCCATGACGTGGGCGTCAAGGTGGGCAAGCCGGTGTTCAAGGCGGTGAATGCCAAGCCGCGCGGCCATATCGTGTCGGACTGCCCCCTGGCCGCGGTGCATATCATGGCGCACACCGACGCGCCGGCGAAACAAGCCGAGCATCCCATCCAGATCATGGCGCGGGCTTTTGGATTGAAAAAGGAATAAGCGATGGCGGAAGCACAACGCAAAATCACCCCGGCCGACATCTTGGCGCCGGGCGAATATGACCAGCAGCGCAAGTCGCTGAAGGCCAATTTGATCCCGATGAAGAAGCTGCGCCGCATCGAGGTGGGGCCGTTCGCGACCTTCTATTTCGAGAATTACGCCACCATGTGGCTGCAGGTGCAGGAAATGCTGCGCATTGAAAAAGGCGGCGAAGAACAGATCCCCGGCGAGCTGGCGGCCTACAATCCCCTGATCCCGCAAGGCGACGAACTGATCGCCACCTTGATGCTGGAGATCGAGGACGAAAAGCGCCGCAATGCCGTGCTGCTGACCTTGGGCGGCATCGAGGAAACGGTGTTCCTGGAAATCGGCGGCGATGTGATCCGCGCCACCCCCACCGAATATGACGACCGCACCACGCCGGACGGCAAGACCTCATCGGTACACTGGCTGCGCTTCAAGCTGACCGCCACCCAGATCGTGCATTTCCGCAATGGCACCGAACGGGCGGTGCTGGGCGTGTCGCATCCCCATTACGGCCATATGGCGGTGTTGACCGCCGAAGCGCGCACAGCACTGGCGAAGGATTTCGCCTAAAACCGCGTCCGCCCCGCCACAATGTCCGCATAACCTTGCGGTGTAAGGCGTTCGTACACGCCGGTGTCCGGATTCATCACGTAGAGCGGATCGGCGATCGCCGAAGGATCAAAACCTTCGCGCACCAGGTCCACCTTGCGCTGCTTGAAGGTGCCGGTGACGTCTATGCGCGACGCCAGGCGCAGGAAGATCGGCCGGGCATAATGCGCCAGCCGGTGCCGCAGATGCTCCGGCAACCGGTCCAGCCGGAAGTCGCCGATGGCCACCAGCGACGCCATGCCGGCGCGGCCGTCCATGCCGGGCACGGTGACGCCATAGACATTGGCTTCCAGGATGCCGGGCGCCGCCGCCAACGCCTCGCCCACCTCGCCGGTGGAGACATTCTCGCCCTTCCAGCGGAATGTGTCGCCGATGCGGTCGACAAAAAAGAAATAGCCATGGGCGTCACGCCGCATCAGGTCGCCGGTGCGAAACCACATGTCGCCGCGCGCGAAGACATCGTGCAGCATCTTCTTGTCGCTTTCGGCCTTGGTGGTATAGCCCTCGAACTCGCGCCCCGCCCGCTTGGACATGCCGCCGATCGCCTCACCCACTTCATCCGCGCCGCACTCGATGCAGAGGCCATCCGCCCCCCGCACCGGTATTTCTTTCTCGACATCAAAGCGGACCACCCGGCTGGGCAATAGCCATTCCAGGTAATCGGGCACCCGGCCGACCGCGCCCACGGTGCCGTCGTAGTTCAGCATCGAAACATTGCTTTCGGTGGCGCCATAGAATTCCACGATGCGGGGAATGGCGAAACGCGCCTGGAATTCGCGCCAGATTTCCGGCCTGAGGCCATTGCCGGTGATGGCGCGGATCTTGTGGCCGCGCTCCAGCGGCGAGGGCGGCGCGTTCAACAGATAGCGGCACAATTCGCCGATATATTCGAACATGGTGGCGCCGTAAGTGTGCACGTCGCTCCAGAATTCATGACCTGAGAATTTACGCTTTATGATCAGCGCCCCGCCGGACAGGAACGCCAGCCCCACGGCGCACACCCCGCCGGAGGAATGATAAAGCGGCAGGGGATCATAGATGCGGTCGGTCTCTCGCGGCCTGAGGCCTGCGTAAAAGCCCGTCATCATAAAGAGCATGCGCATATGGCTGAAATTGGCCGCCTTGGGCAGGCCGGTGGTGCCGGACGTGTAAATGAAGAAGGCACGATCCTTCAGCGTGACGCCGGCGCGCGCGCGCCTGCCTGGCGATGTTTCCGGCGCGGCCGCCAGCGCGCTGGTGAGATTGCCCGCCTCACCATCCAGCGGATCGACACCTTCGACCCACAGCATGGGGGGCGCCTTGAACGGCGCATCCAGGAAATTGCGCACCAGCTCGGCACCCACGATTGTCTGGCGTGCGCCGGACACATCGATGGAATGGGACAAAGCCGGGCCCACCAGGTTTGTGTTGATCAGCGCCACCTGTGCCCCAACCTTGAACAGGCCCAGCCAGGCGCACAGAAAATCCGGCCTGTTTTCCATCAACAGCGCCACCGGCGTGCCGCGCCCGATACCCTGCGCCACCGCCCAATGGGCATAGCGGTTGGCGCGCGCGTCGAGCTGCGCATATGTCATCACCTGGTCCTGATAGAGGATCGCCGCATTATCAGGCCGCTTGCGCGCCTGGGCCTCGACGATATCCACGATGCTGCGAGTGGCGCCCGGCTTGACCAGCCGCAGCAGCCACAGGGTGCGCCCGATGCTGGCCAGATAGATGGCTTCGCGCTTGACCGCGCTTATGAGCCCCAAAGCACTTCTCCCCATGCAGCAAGCTTGAGCCGCACGCCACTTCTAATCAAGATAATGGCATGGATGAGACCCTGGACCTTCGCGGCCTGAAGTGCCCCCTGCCCGCGCTGATGACCAGGAAAGCGCTGGCCAGGCTGGCGCCCGGTACGATGCTGACCGTGCAGGCGGACGATCCGATGGCGGCGGTGGACATTCCGCACATGTGCCATGGCGAAGGCCACGCCGTCGAAGGCGTGACCTCGCGCGATGGCTACAACGAATTTGTGCTCAGGTCTGGTTCGGCTTAGGCGGCGTCGCGTCCGGGCCGACATGCGTGATCACGTCGGCGGCATTCAGCGAACGCGGTTCTTTGGCGGCCTGGTCCGGTGTCAACAACACTATTTCGGCATAGGCTTCAAAGTTGGTGCGCACCACCACATCGACCGCCGGTTCATAGGCAAAGCCCCAACCGCCCCAGCCACCGAAGCCGCCCAGACCGCGGCGGCCATAATAGCCACCCCAGAACGGATCGGGCGGCGGGCCGTACGGTACAGTCTGGACCGAGGTGTTGGTGCGGGTGTTGCGGGTGTCGAACACAAAGTTCGTATAGCCGGCGGCGCGGGTCACTTCGGCGGCGCGCAGCAGCAAGAAGCTTTCCACAGTCTCGCGCGGGGTCACCGTGTTGCCGGTGAAGGTCACCCGGTAACGGTTCTGGGTCAGAGCCCGGTCGGTATAACCGGTCTGGTTGCCCTCAAGCCGCGGGGCATAGGGCGACGGCGCCATGCACCCGGCCAAGAGACCGGCGATCAGGGTTAAGGGAAGCGCCTTGATGCCGAGTTGGGCGAAAAGGCGCAAATGAGGGTTCAAGCGCGTCATGGCAGTGCTCCTGTCCGTGCCCCTCACGGATTGTCATCTATTATGGGAACGGCGGGGCCCAATTCCTAGTTCCACGCGGGGCCTTTGGGCCTCTTTGTTGCCCCGATTTCCTGCAGCGCCTTGATATTACGGGACTTCCCCTATGGCGGATCACTCATTTTGCACTGCACCCTCTTGCTAAAGGCCGCCGGTCAGTGGAAGTTCGCCCTGTCCGGTGACGCCTTACTGGGCAAAGGTCCAAAACCGGGCCAAACGGCCGGTTGCCGGTCGCAAAAAACGAGCCTTGTGGGGGCCTGAACGATCGCCATGCACGGTCTTTCCCAATTCCTTCAATTTGCCCTCTGCATCGTTCTGGTCTGCGTCTGCACCCTTTCGATTCAACTGGCGGGTCTGGCCTGGGTGCGTGTTTTCCGCAAAAGCCCCAGCCAGAAGCGCGCCGAACTGGAGGATGCGGAACTGCCGCATGTCCTGGTGCAGCTTCCCGTCTGCAATGAAGGCCATCTGGCGGTACGCGTCGCCGCCGCCGCCGCGGCGATAGACTGGCCGCGAGACCGGCTGACCATCCAGCTGCTGGACGATGGCGACAGCGAAGGCCATGACGAATTGGCCATTGCGGTGCGCGCCGTGGTTCCCGAAGGCGTGAACTTCCACATCCTGCGGCGCGGCAGCCGCAAGGGCTTCAAGGCGGGCAATCTCGCCTTCGGGCTTGCCCATTCCGACGCGCCCTTCGTGGCGGTGCTGGATGCCGACTTTGTGCCGCCGGCCGACTTCCTGCGCCGCACCGTGCCGGTGCTGCTGGGTGACAGCGGACTGGCCTTTGTGCAATCGCGCTGGGGCCATGCCAACCGCGACGCCAACTGGCTGACGCGGGTGCAAGGCCTGCTGCTGGATTCCCATTTTGCGGTGGAACAGGAAGCGCGTTATCGCGCCGGCCTGCCGCTGAGCTTCAACGGCAGCGCCGGGGTGTGGAACCGCGCCGCCATCGAACAGGGCGGCGGCTGGACCGGCGATACTTTGACCGAAGACCTGGATCTTTCCATGCGCTGCATGATGCAGGGCTGGCGCGGCGCCATGGTGTCGGACCTGGTGGTGCCGGGCGAACTGCCCCAGACCGCCGCGGCATGGCGCGCCCAGCAGGCGCGCTGGACCAAGGGCCATGCCCAGGTGGCGCGCAAGCTGTTGCCGACCATCTGGTCCAGCGGCATGCCGGTGTGGAAAAAGGCGGCGATGACGCTTCAGATGTGCCAATTCGCCTTTTATATGCTGGCCTTCTTCAGCGCCGTGATCTCGCTGACCCTGATGTATATGGGCGTGGTCTATTATCCGGGCGTGGCCTGGCTGGGCCTTCTGGTCACCGCGCTGGGCATCTGCTCCTCCATCGGCTACCTGTTCCTGGGCCAGCGCATGCTGGGCCGCCAGAGCGAGGCCAAGCTGATCCCCTCGCTGCTGCTGTCGGTGGTGTTCCCCTCCGGCCTGATCCTGGCCAACACCCGCGCGACCTTCGACGCTTTCTTCTCCAGCCGCATGGATTTCAACCGCACCACACGGGTGGGCGAGATTCAAAAGGGCGGCTGGCGCGGGATACCGGAATTGGTGGTGGGGGTGGTGCTACCGGTGTTTGCCTTTGCCGAATCCAACTGGAACGCGCTGTTCTTCTTCTTCGCGGTATCCGGCCTTGTTTCCATCGGCGCGATGGGCGCCGTCGCCCCACGCGCCGTGCGCCAGCAAATTACCCCCGGCGAGTGATCGTAAACCAATCGTTAATAAAATCCTGCGCCTTTTAGTCTCTAAAGGTCGAGGCGCGCGCCTAACTCCGCATTGAAGAGGTGTTGCGCAGGCTTCGTCCGGCTGGATGGAAGCGGGCATGAACGCATTGGCAAAATTGGCGGTCGCGGCGCTTGCGGCGCTTGCCCTCGAAGGCTGCGCCGGCCCCGATGTGATGGATTACAGCCAGACGCCGATGCCGCGCCTGGACGGTCATGCGGTGGTCCAG
Source organism: Alphaproteobacteria bacterium (assembly GCA_013697055.1). Classification (GTDB taxonomy): domain Bacteria; phylum Pseudomonadota; class Alphaproteobacteria; order Micropepsales; family Micropepsaceae; genus Rhizomicrobium. Next base: position 324 of record JACCXK010000100.1, on the reverse strand, counting down.
GGCAGCACCCACAAGCCGATGCAATGCGCGCCTTATGCGCGCGAACATTCCGGCATCAAGATCTACGGCGACGCCACTACCTGGTGGGACAAGGCGGACGGCAAATATCCGCGCGGCGCCCTGCCCCAGCAAGGCGCGGTGATGGTGCTGCATGATTATGCCGGCTCCGACCACGGCCATGTCGCGGTGGTGCGCCAGGTGGTATCGACACGCGAGATCCGCATCGACCATGCCAACTGGCTCAATGACGGCGCCATCTATGTCAACAATCCGGTCGAGGATGTCTCGAGCGGCAATGACTGGTCCCTGGTGCGGGTCTACAAT
>JACCXK010000073.1 GCA_013697055.1 Alphaproteobacteria bacterium | reverse complement strand
GGCGCCGGCCTGGACGGTGATGTCCAGCCCTAGGCCCTTGAGCTTCTTGATGGATTCCGGGGTCGCGGCAACGCGCGTCTCTCCGGGGCGGGTTTCCTTCGGGATCGCGACGCGCATATGGAGCCTTTCGGCCTAACCGTGGGTGCGGAAAAGGGCGAGATAGACCATGATCAGCATGACGAACCCGAAGGTCCATTTGGAGCCGGTCAGAAAGCCGGCATAGGCCTTCTTGTGCGCGGAAATGTCCATGGATCCCGGCTGATGATCGGATTCGTGCGCCATAAGGCCCCCAGTTTTGCAGCAAAAGTGGCCGGACTATAGCAAACGCCGCAGCGCCAGCAACTTGGTTTATTAAGCCTTTCGATCAAGGGGGTTGGCGTTTCGCCGGCCCGCGAATTTCCGGGAATCAGGGGCGATTCAGCTTTGATTAAGCATCGAAACGCACGCCTTTGGTGTACCGCAAAGGAACAGACTTAAACGCCACATTTACCTGTGCTGCCGCAAAGTCGCGTCTCATTTCGAGAGGCTTTGTCATGGCGCAGACCATTCTGGTGGTGGACGACGATCCGGTGCAGCGGCGTTTGCTGGAAGCGGCCATCACCCGCAGCGGCATGAATGTCGTCACCGCGCCCGGCGGCCAGCCGGCGCTGGACCTGATCAACGGCCCGCGCGGCGAGCAGATCACCTTGATGATGCTGGACCTCGTCATGCCCGACATGGGCGGCCTGGATGTGCTGGCCAAGCTGCGCCCCACCAACCCCGACCTGCCCGTGATCGTGCTGACGGCCAAGGGCGGCATCGATTCCGCCGTGGAAGCCATGCGCGCCGGCGCCAACGATTTTCTGGTCAAGCCGGCCAGCCCGGAGCGCATCGCCGTCTCCATCCGCAACCAACTGAAGATCGGCACCCTGTCGGGTGAAGTGAAGCAGCTCAAGAAGAAGGCCGACAACAAGCTCACCTTCGACGACCTGGTCGCCACCTCGCAGGAAATGAAGCAGGTGTTCCGCCTGGGCACCCGCGCCGCCCAGTCCGACATTCCCGTGCTGATCGAAGGCGAATCGGGCGCCGGCAAGGAACTGATCGCCCGCGCCATCCAGGGCAGCAGCGCCCGTTCGGGAAAGCCGTTCGTGACCGTCAATTGCGGCGCGATCCCGGAGAACCTGATCGAAAGCATCCTGTTCGGCCATGAGAAGGGCTCCTTCACCGGCGCCTCCGACAAGCATCTGGGCAAATTCCAGGAAGCCGATGGCGGCACCTTGTTCCTGGACGAGATCGGCGAGTTGCGCCTGGACATGCAGGTCAAGCTGCTGCGCGCCCTGCAGGAAGGCGAAGTGGATCCCGTGGGCTCCAAGCGCCCGGTGAAAGTGGATGTGCGCATCGTCGCCGCCACCAACCGCGATCTGGGTCAGATGGCCCGCGACAACACCTTCCGCGAAGACCTGTATTACCGCCTGAACGTGTTCCCCGTGATGGTGCCTGCCTTGCGCGACCGCACCGGCGACATCGCGCCCCTGGCGCGTCACTTCATCGAGCGTTTCTCGGCGGAAGAGAACAAGGCGGTTTCGGGCCTCACCACCCAGGCCAGCCAGCTGCTGGAAAAATTCAACTGGCCGGGCAATGTGCGCCAGCTGGAAAACACCATCTTCCGCGCGGTCGTGTTGTGCGACGGCCAGTTGCTGGACGTGTGCGACTTCCCGCAGATCGCCGCAGCGATGGGCGTGGACACCGTGGTGCGCCAGAACCTGGCGCCATCAGCGCCGGTCGCCGGCGGCCACACCGCCCCTGCCCTGCCCGCCACGTCGGCCTATGCGCTGAACGCAACGGACGGCAGTGGTCACATCCGCAAGTTTGAGGACATGGAATCGGAAATCATCCGCATGTCCATCGCCCGCTATGACGGCCATATGTCGGAAGTGGCCCGCCGCCTCGGCATCGGCCGCTCGACTCTCTACCGCAAGCTTAAGGAGTTCGGCCTGGAAGCCGATCTCGCCAACGAGCCCATGGCCAAACTCGCCGAAGATGACGGCCCGATTGAAGAAGTCGGCGTCCGCAAGGCGGGCTGAGCAGCATGGCATGGCGCATGGGCCGCGCCGCATTCTGGCGCTTCCTTGTCATCAATCTTCTGGTCGTGGCGGCAATTGTCTTGCTGTTACCCAAGGACCTGGACCTGCCGCTGAAGGACGGTGACAGCGTCCCGCTGCCGCCAGTGCCGATAAAGCCCATAATCGCGTTGCTCCTGTGCCTGCCATCGGGATGGATGGGCCGACGGCGCCTGCATGATGCGGGCAAGGGCGGGTGGCACACCTGGATTCCTTTTCTGGCCTTTGCCTGTTTCGCCACCGCCCAGGCGATCGCCGCGCCGATGATGCTGAAGTATGCGTTTTGGGCACAGGCGCATGGCGAGAGCGCCACGTCCGTTCAAGCAGGCATGGTGGGCATCTTCGCGCTATGGCTTTGCGGCCTGTTGTTGGCGGCCGGCACGTTGCGCACCGTGTTTCTTTGGCTGCAGCCCGGTGACGTGCAGGACAATCGTTACGGCCCCGCGCCCGCTTCGACGCAACAGTGGGGCACAGCGCCCGTGATCGCAATGCTTCCCAAAGTGGGCAGGCTGGGCCGGCTTCCATTCTGGATCATCGTGGTGGTCAACTATCTGGCCTTCCGGCTGTTGAATGATCAGGTGCACATTCCGATGGAGCTGGTGATCCTGCTTTACCTGCCCAGCTTTGCCGCCGCGGTGCCGCGCCTGCACGATACCGGCCGCACCGCCGCACCCGCGGCGGCCGCCTTTGCCATCGGCGCGATCGATCCGTTTCTCGAAGGCCCGCTTAAGCACTGGGCGCTTATGGCGTTTGCGCCGGACGGACTGCTGGGCAGCTTCTTTGCAGGCAATGCCACCGTCATCGTGGCCAACATCGCCACTTTCTATCTGCTGTTCCTGTGCTGGCAGCCCGGCGAGCCTGGCTCCAACCAGTATGGCCAGGGACCCGCGGAGGCCGCCATCGACGACTTTGTGACACAAAGCGCGTCGCCGCAGGCTCCGGCACGGCCCACAGCACAGACTTATGTCGCCAAGCCCGTCACCCGCGGCGCCGCACAAAGAAGCTTCGGCAAGCGCGCGAACTGATTTACGGTCTTTATCGTCGGAAAAAGCCCCCGTTTCGCAGCAGGGGCTTTTTCTTTCTCAGATACCGACCTTCAACCTCGGCTTGTTGATGCGCACGTTCAGCGTGTCTTGCTCCGGTACGCCATCGCATTCGATCACAAGCGTGGTGAGCGGCGAATCCGGCGCCGTTTCGGGCAGGCCGGTGATGTGGGTGCGAAAGCCGTCCTGTGACACCTGGAGCGCCGTGCCGGTCTTCAGGATCTTGGCCGACAGCACTTTCTGCTTCAGGCCGGAAATGGCGACGTCGCCGCCCGCCGGCCAGAAATAGACATGCATGTAGAGCGTGCTGCCCTTGCGGGTGAAGGCGGCGTACTGGCTGGTGTGCGGCTGGCAGATGTCGGCGCCATAGATGGTGTCGCCATGACGGCGCACCCATTCGCCTGCCGCCGTCAAAATGCGCACACTTTCCGGCGGAATGCCGCCGTCCGGCTGCGGCCCGATATTGAGCAGATAATTGCCGCCGTCACGGGCGCAGGTGAGCAGGTTGCGGATCACCGTGCGCGGGTCTTTCCAATTGTCGTCGGCCTTCTGGTAACCCCAGCTGTCGTTCAGGGTCATGCAGCTTTCCCAGGCGCGGCCGCCGGTTTCCGCCTTGATGGTCTGTTCCGGGGTGGAGAAATCGCCGGCCAAACGGTTGCGGTTGTTGACGATGATGTCGGGCTGCAGGCCGAACACTATCTGGTTCATCTTTTCGGATTCCCAGCCTTGAGCATCCAGCGGCCAGGACACGTCGTACCACAGCACGTCGATCTTGCCGTAGTTGGTCATCAGCTCGCGGATCAGGCCATGGGTGTAATCCACGAAGCGCCGCCGCGCCACCGGATCGGTCTCGCAGCGCGCGCCGTCGGGATGATGCCAGTCCATCAGCGAGTAATAGAAACCGACGCGCAATCCTTCGGCGCGGGCGGCCTCGACAAACTCCTTGATGACGTCGCGCCTGGGGCCGTAATTGACCGAATTGTAATTGGTCAGCTTGGTGTCCCAGTTACAGAAGCCTTCATGATGCTTGCTGGTCAGCACCATGTATTTCATGCCCGCCGCCTTGGCGAGCTGGGCCCATCTGCGGGGCGTGCCGGGGGCGGGATTAAACCGGTCCGTGAATTTCTGGTACTCGGCGACCGGAATGGCCTCGTTTTCCATCGACCATTCATGGCGGCCATGGGCGGCATAGAGGCCGAAATGGATGAACATGCCGAACTTGGCGTCATGCCACCATTTCATGCGGCGCTGCTGGTCAGGGGTAGATGCGGCAGCGCTGGGATCGCGGCCCGGCGGCGGCTGGGCGCCGGCCGGCGGCGTGACGGCAGCAACAAGTACGGGCGCGGCAGCGGCACCCACCAGCAATCCACGGCGATCAATGGAAAAGTCAGACATGGCATCCTCCCCAGGGCGCGGTCTTTAGGCCGCTGTCGGCGGATTAGCGCATGGGGAATGAGGACAAGTAAAGCCATCACCCCAACCGTCATGGCCCGGCTTGTCCGGGCCATCCATACGGTGAGAGGGTTATTGATGGGCCGCATAAAGCGGGCCATGACGACTATTTATTGTCAGCGCATATCCATGGCGGTGAGGTACAAGTCCAGCATCGCTTCCTGTTCCTGGAAGTCCGCCTTGTCCAGCTTCCGCATGCGGATCACCTGGCGCATGATTTTGGTGTCAAAGCCGGTGCCCTTGGCCTCGGAATAGACTTCCTTGATGTCGGCCGACAGCGCGGCGCGCTCTTCTTCCAGCCGCTCGATGCGGTTGATGAAGGATTTCAACTGGTCTTTGGCAAAGCCGGATTTGGCCATCAGGGAACTCGAATGTTGGAAAGGGGCGGACCCTACAGCGACGGCCCGAAGCGGTGCAACGCCTATTTGCCCATATCCACCAAAGCCGCATCAATGATGGGTTTCAGGCGCATCGCAAACTCTTGTGCCGCTGTGTCGCTTCCGATCAAGTCCTGCCGCATTTCAATCAAAACATGCGGCAAGCCGCGCAAGGTGCCATGGACATTCAAAGTGTCGCCGTCGAGCGCCCCGGTATAGGGCTCATTGTCGCCGACGATGAAACCCGCCTCCGCCAGCCGCGCCATCAAGGGCGCCGCCAGCCGTTCATCGCGGTCATAGAGGATGCCGACTTCCCATTTGCGCGGCGTCTTCTTCCAGCTCGGGGTGAAGCTGTGCATCGAAAGGATCACCGCCGCAGGTCCCATGCGGTCCAGCTCTGCGGCGATGGCGGCATGGTAAGGCGCATGCCAGGCTTCGACCCGCCGCGCCACCTCGGCGGCGTCGGCATCGCGGTTGCCCGAAATGATGCTGCCGTCCGACAGTTTCATCACCAGGGTGGGATCGTCCGCCCCCCGGTTGAGGTCGATCAGGAGCCGCGACCAGCGTCCCAGCAGGGCCGGCGCCCCCCAGGCGGCCGCCAGGGCGCGCGTCACCGCCGCCGCCCCGATGTCATGGGCGATGTGGGTGCCGAACAGCGCCTGGTCCAGGCCCAGCGAACCCACCCCCGGCGGCAGGGAGTTGGAGGCATGATCGCAAAGCAGCAAAAGCCGGCTGCTTTTGCTCCCTGCAATGGCTTCAAAGGCGTTTTCCGTCATGCGGTCGCCATATAGGATCGGGAGGCGTTGACGGGCAAACCCTTTCGCGCCAAACCGGAGATACCATGCGTCGCACGATCCTTCTCCTGGCGGTGACTTGGGGCCTGCTGGCCTCCCCGGCGCAGGCCGCCTTCAATCTCTGCAACAAGACTGGCCAGGCGGTGCGCAGCGCCCTGGGCCGCTTCGACGGCACCAACTGGACCAGCGAAGGCTGGTGGACCATCCCGCCCAAAAGCTGCACCGCCATCCTGACCGGGCCGCTGCAGGGGCGTTTCTATTATCTCTATGCCACCGACGGCGCCGCCGGGACCTGGGAAGGCAAGACCAATTTCTGCGTCGCGCCCGACAAGCGCTTCAAGTCGGTGGGGCGCGGTACCTGTTCCAAGCGCGGCTTCGACCGGCGCGGTTTCTTTGAAGTGGACACGGGCAAGAAGCCCGACTGGACCCAGACTCTCTCCAACTAGGACTCCTCGATGCGCCGCCGCAGAAAAACAAAAATCCTGGCCACATTGGGTCCGGCCTCCAACACGCTTCCGAAAATGCGCGAGCTGTTTGAAGCCGGCGTCGATGTCTTCCGCATCAATATGAGCCATACCAGCCACGAGATGCTGAAGCAGATGCATGGCGACCTGCGCAGGCTGTCGGACGAGGTGGGACGGCCCATCGGCATCCTGTGCGACCTGCAGGGCCCCAAGATCCGGCTGGGCAAATTGTGCGGCGGCCCGCGCATGCTGGTGGACGGCGAGCGCATCAAGCTGATCCTGGGCGAGACCAGCGACAGGCCGGAAGAAATCCCCATCCCGCATCCGGAAATCTTCCAGGCCATCAAGCAGAAGCATGCCCTGCTGATCGACGACGGCAAGGTGCGGCTGCGCCTGTTGCGCAAGGCCGATACCTTTGCCGAAGCCGTGGTCGAAGTGGCCGGTGAGATCAAGGACCGCAAGGGCGTCAACATGCCCGACACCTTGCTGCCCATGTCGGCCATGACGCCCAAGGACCGCAGCGACTTGGACGCGGCGCTGGAACTGGGGGTGGACTGGATCGCGCTGAGCTTCGTGCAACGCCCCGAAGACGTGGCGGAACTGAAGAAGATCGTGCAGGGCCGCGCCGGGGTGCTGGCCAAGATCGAAAAGCCCAAGGCGCTGGCCTCGCTGCATGGGATTCTCGAATTGGCCGACGCGCTGATGGTGGCGCGCGGCGACCTGGGGGTGGAAATGCCGCTGGAACGGGTGCCGGGCCTGCAGAAGCAGATCACCCGCGCTGCCCGCAAGGCCGGCAAGCCGGTGGTGGTGGCGACCCAGATGCTGGAATCCATGATCAACGCGCCCATGCCCACCCGAGCCGAAGTCTCGGACGTGGCGACGGCGGTGTTCGACGGCGCCGATGCGGTGATGCTGTCGGCGGAATCCGCCTCGGGCTCCTATCCCATTGAAGCGGTGCAGACCATGGACCGCATCGCCTGCTCGGTGGAGGATGACGAGCTCTATCACTCCATCATCGAATCCCAGCGCGGCACGCCGGAAAAGACCACGCCCGACGCCATCATGGCAGCGGTACATGAAGTGACCCAGACCATCGAAGCCCGCGCCATTGTGTGCTGGACCAAGTCCGGCATCACCGCCATGCGCGCGGCGCGCGAACGCAGCCAGGCGCCGATCATCGCGCCCACGCCGTCGCTGGAAACAGCGCGACGCCTCACCCTGGTGTGGGGCACCCACAGCGTAATCACCGAGGATATCCGCGACTTTGACGACATGGTGAAACGCGCCAGTCAGATCGCCCGCCAGGAAGGCTTCGCGCAGGTGGGCGAGCGCATCGTCATCACCGCCGGCGTGCCGCTCGGCACCACCGGCGCCACCAACATGCTGCGGGTGGCGTTTGTTACTGACGATGAGGAGCAGCGCGCGTAGCGCGTGAGCAAATCCGGTGGACCTGCGAAAGCGACGAATGCCCGGAGCGTAAGCGAAGGGCCGTCGAATTAACTGGTCAGTTCACAGCTCGGCATCTTGAAATCATCTGCCACGCGCTGCGGCGTGTAGACGAAGTTGCGGCCGATGGAGAGATATTTCTGCGCCGTCGCGCTGTGCGCCAGCATCTTGTAGGTATCGGTACGGGGCCAGAACTGGCCGCCCACCGTTTCCACGCCAAGGGTCAGGATATCGCCGTCCAACTTCCAGCGGCCGGTCTGGATCTGGTCGCCCGACGATTTGCCCTTGCTGCAGGCACGATATTCGCCCTGCCAGGTGCCGTCGGCGCGCATGCGGTCGATGTAAATGGACGACTTGTCCTCGGGCTGGCCATGACCGAACCAGGTGCCGACAATGTAGGACGGTGCCGCCTGTGCAGGCGCCGCCGTCAGCAGGAAGGCGGCCAGCAGCCAGCGCATCGTCAGATATCCCGTCCCTCGACGCTCTGGGTCAGTTCGCGCACCTTGTGGGTGGCGCCTTCCAGTTGCGGGTCCACCTCCAGGGCGCGGCGATACAGTTTCAGGGCGCCGGCCTTGTCGCCGTAATCCTGCAGCATATCGCCCAGTTCGCTGAGCGCGTTGAAATGGCGCGGATTGAGCAGCACCACTTTCTGCAACGACACCAAAGCGGCGGTGTCGTCGCCGGCCGCCTGCTCCATGCCGGCGCGGGCATGCCAGCCTTCGGCATAACGGGGCGCGATGGCGGTAACGGCCTCCAGCAGCTTCTTCGCCGTCTTGTTGTCGGCGGTGGCCAGGGCGGCATTGGCGCGGATCATAAGCAAGTCCACGCTGGGGCTGCCCGAGGCGCGGAACATGCCGATCAGCTTCTGTTCGATGGGATGGGCGTCCTCGGCGCTTTCGGCCTTTTTGAGCTGGGCGAAAAGCTGTTCTTCGCTGGTGATATTCTTCTTTTCCGGCGTGGGCGCAGGCATGGGCGCCGCAAGGGCGGCGCCGGAGATCAGAGCGAAGATCAGGACAGCTGCGAAACGCATGGGCCAAGTCTAATGCGGCTTTGCGGCTATTTCCAGATTGACGCTGGTGGAAGGACCTGCCCGCCGCTCGCCCAAGCTCGCGGCCGTCGTCGCTC
>JACCXK010000032.1 GCA_013697055.1 Alphaproteobacteria bacterium | reverse complement strand
CCCCTGTCCTGATCTTTTACTTTCTGGGGGCGCTCACTTTTACCCTGGGACGGCTGGCCTACGATGAATGGCGTGAGTGGCGCGGTGGCCGCCACAGGGGTGCGGGACCTGATGTCTCAGCACTCTGACAATGGCAGCACGTCCAACGCGAGCAAGATCACCAGAAAATCACGAATGCTAACCCCAGGTTATTATCCCGCCACATGGCCGGAAGGCCCGGAACCTGACGGCGCTTCAACGTTTTTTTTGAATGGAGGCACGCATGGAAAAATACATTATCCGGGTTACATCGAGGCTTGGGGCGACCGTCGAAAAGTCCCTTGTCCTCGAATGCGATTACTCCGCCGTCCGACATGGAGAGCACCTGGCGGCAGCCGGAGAGAGGCTCGAGGTATGGCGCGGGGATGAATGTATTTTTGTTAACGAGGAGCCAAGCCGGGTGTGGTCGCGAAAACTCGCGGTTCACGCGTACCAGTGAACCAGTCGCGGTTGTGCGATGAAAAGCCAACGGCAGTGAGGGCGGCATCTGACGCCGCCCTCACACCAACGCTAGCGATAGCGCCAGCCGCCATGCCAATGGTAGCGGTTCGCCCAGTAGCGCCGACCGTCCCACCACCCACGGTGAGGATAGTAGGTTCCAACGACAACCGGCCCATAACCAAAGGCAGGTCGGACGTTCGGGCGGCAATTACCGTAATAGCCTCGGTGCCATCCAGGGCCACAACCCTGGGCCGCGTCCGCCGGGCTGAAGGCTGCCAATGCCAAGCCGGCAGCAAGTGTCGCGAGGATTAGTTTCTTCATGTCGTTCTCCACTTTGCTAACTCCACTCTCATGGAGCGCAAATATAATTCGCCGGCCACGCTGAATAAAAACTGAGCGGCATATTCATCTGGCGTTCAGGCTAGGCAGGAAGAACACCGTCCATCACATGCGAGCCCAGCATCGCCGGCAGAATCCCATTAAGTGGCGTCGTTGGTTCGGTACTCGCGCGGCCCAATCTAGCCCCTACGAAGCGAATGACCGCTTTTGGCGCAAAGCGGACACTGGGCTGGCGGGGGCGAATGACCGCTTTTGGGGTAAGGCGGACATTCGTCGCGAGCCGATCAGGGGCGCGGGGAGGCAATAAATTGTAATGTAGCCTGTCAGCAATGGGCTGATGAAGCGGCGGGAGGGTTGGCATGTAGGAGACCTGTATGCCCACCGATCAGACTTTGCGCACTCCCAATGGCAGCCCGTGGAACAAGGGCCAGCTAATCGACCAAAAGCGTCCTCTCAAGCCTAAGGACGTATGGGCCATCCGCGTCAGACTAGAACTTCATGGCAGCCGACGAGATGTGGCGCTCTTCGACTTGGCGATTGATAGCAAGCTTCGAGCCTGTGATTTGGTCCGTCTCAAAATTCAGGACGTTTGTGTTGGATCACGTGCCCGCGAAAGAGCTACGGTCATCCAGAAGAAGACCGGCCGCTCTGTTCAATTCGAGATCAGCCCCCAGACGCGTGCTGCGCTCGAAGCACTGATTGAGTCAGCCGATAGAAGTTCCGGCGATTTTCTCTTTCCCAGCAGGTTCCAGGTCAAGGATCATTTATCGATCCGTCAGTACGCGCGACTGGTTCACAAGTGGGTGGAAGACGCCGGTCTGGACACCGTTGTATATGGCACCCACTCGATGCGCCGTACCAAGGCAGCCCAAATTTATCGAAAGACAGGCAATCTGCGAGCCGTCCAACTCCTGCTAGGTCATACAAAGTTGGAAAGCACCATTCGCTATCTTGGGATCGAGGTTGACGATGCTCTTAGTTTGTCCGAGCAGGTGGAAATCTGATAGTCGCTTAGGCCAATGCTATTTGGGACTTGGTGATCTTCTTGCGCCGACAGCAACGTCTAGGCTTCTAACCCGATTGCAATATCGCCTCTAATGCATCCCGATCAACCATGCTGTTTCCGAGGAGTGTCCGGTCGCCGTCGTTAAGTGCAATTCGATTGCGATTCAAAGCCGCTTCAATCACCCACGTCTGAATTCGCCATGTTTCCTCTAAACGTTTAATCACACCCAGCTTCTCGAGACTGGTGTTGCACTCCTTGGGATCGACCCAAGAAATCACCATCCTCTCGATACGGTCCGGTTTTTCTTCGGCATTTTTTTGCTCAGCCGCGACCTTTTCCACGATCTTCATAAACTCTCGCGCCGCGGCCGTATTGCCCGCCAGCGCCCGATGAGCCAGTGACATTGCCAACGCCTCGGTGAGAGGCATTTTGCGCGGGATGCCCTCCAAGGTCACCGTTATCGTCTGGTTGATGAGGTTGGCGAGCGTGCTGCCAACGTGTGTGCCTTTAGGGCGACCGTTAGGATTGCCGCTCTTGCCCTTTACGAACCGGCTATGGGCGGGAGGGCGCTTATATCCAATGCCACCAATACTGCGATTGAATTCCCCCATCTTATGCAATCTCGCGAGCAAGGACTCGCACCGGCTCATGCCCCGTCAGACTGGACCACCGTTCCAGAGCGACATCCACATAGTCCGGATCAATATCACAGCCAGCAAAGCGCCGACCGGTCCGTTCCGCGGCAATAAGAGTAGTGCCTGACCCCAGAAACGTATCCAGTACCAGCTCGCCATGTCGGGTTACGTCGCAGATGGCATCGCTGACTAGGCCCACCGGTTTGACCGTGGGATGTAGGGCTAGATCTTGGCGCCGACTGCCCTGCATGGAGTTCACCGAAGCATAGTCCCAGACATTTGTCCGGTTGCGGCCGTGCCTTCCCAGTTCGACGGCGTTGAAATGCGGCGCGCTGCCGACACGGTATACGAATACGAGTTCGTGACGGGACCGGTACAGCGAGCCCATCCCTGCGTTGGACTTGTTCCAGACGCACATATTGAGCATCTGCCCGTAGACAGCCTGCTCAACGGCTACGACTGATCCGATGTGCCGCCAGTCCATGCACACGAAGTGTACAGCCCCGTCGCGCGATGCTCCTGCGGCGGCCCCCAGGCTCTCCCTAAGAAAATCCTGAAACTGAGCCTCGGACATCTCGCCAGAGGCCATGGCGAACTCTCGGTGCCGGCCACGGGCGTTAGCATGGCCGTTGATCTTCACATTGTATGGCGGATCCAGAAATGCTGCGTCTGCACGAACTCCCGGGCCTAGGAGGGCTTGCAAGAAGGCCGGATCACGGCAGTCGCCGCACCCAACCCGGTGCGATCCAAGCTGCCAGATGTCGCCAGGACGGGCGCGGGCTTCAGCCGGGACGGCTGGAATGACCTCATCGTCCGGGTCGATCTTTCCCTGGCGCAGTGCGACATCAATTTCGCCGCTGCTGAACCCGGTGAGCTCCAGGTTAAAGCCCAGATCCAGCTTTGCGAGCGAATCCAGCTCGATCTTGAGGAGTTCTCCGTCCCAGCCGGCGTTCTGGGCAATCTTGTTGTCGGCCAATCGAAGCGCGCGCTTCTCCGGCTCGCTCAAGCCCTTCAACTCGATCACCGGCACCTGCTCAAGTCCAAGCTTCCTGGCTGCCGCCAGGCGGCCATGGCCAGCGATGAGGACGGCGCCCTCGTCAATTAGCAATGGATTGGTAAAGCCAAACGCCCCGATGCTCGCGACGATTTGCTCAACCTGCTTTTTGGAGTGAGTGCGAGCATTACGCGGATCCGGCTTAAGGCCCGCGACGGGCAAGTACTGAACCTTCAAATCGTGGAAATGCTTCATTCCTGGGTGCCCTTTTGGCTTCGTTTTCAAATAGAACGAAATGGGAACCCAAGGGGTTAATTGCAAGCCGTCTCGCACGGTTAGCGCTGTGGATATTTGAAAGTGGCGCTTCCCTGATCTGGAAATGACTTCCCTGTTTTGCGCGAGAAAATTCCCTGTTCGCAGAAAACAGGCGGGCTCCCTAAGCAGCGGAATCCATGGGGAAATGTCGCTTGAAATGGCGATATTAGGCCTGTTCTGGGCCGCATTCCCTGTTCTTTCCCTGTTAAGCAGGGAATTTCCGGAATTATCGCGGTAATCGAGTTGAGCTAGGTTTTAACCAGACTGCATGCACAGCCAGTTTTACCCATTAACACCGAGAATCGGGATCCCCGGCCCTTCGCTTACGCTCCGGGCGTTCGTCGCTCTCGCAGGTCCACTGGACCTGCTCGTCCCGCTGCGCGGGACCGCTTCTCACCCCTTCCGCCCCAGCCAGCCAGTTTTTCTTAGCGAGCGCAGCGAGTTTAGAAAAACGGCTGCCCCGCGAAGGCGGGGGCCCAGTTTCTTTGGGCTGGGAGCCTTTCCAAGAGGCTTGGAACGCCCGCCCCGGCCTCCTCCAGACCCGGTGCAAATTCCCCGTAAAGACATCTGCAAAGCCCCTGTGCCGTGTTAATGTTGGGCCACCGATCGTTTCCTGAAGACATACGAGAACAGGGGAAGGTTCATGGTCCTGCAAAAGCGCCTGATGGTTTGCGCCTCGGCCCTGGGGCTGATGGCCGGCGCCGCGACACCCGCTTCGGCCGCGCCCTGGACCCGCGGCTTTGTGGTCGGCGCCTATGAATATGCCTTCCGCTATGGCGGCCGCGCCGACTTTGTCCGCAAGGGCGAGATCGAACCCGGCATAGACTGTCTCCACGGCGCCACCCGGCACTTCGCCGATCCCGACCAGACCAAAAAGGCGGTGGCGGCCCAGAAATGGCGCCTGCCGCAGGAAGCCGAAATGGTCGCCCGGCCGCCCGGCATCGACGATGTGCGCTCACCGCTGGGCACGCGTTTTGGCATCTGGGTGCGGGCGCTGGCCTATCGTGCCTACAGCAGAGGCATCGAGACCTATGTGAATCCGTTTGCCGCCGAGGATCCGGGCCAACCGCAAGTCAACAGCCGCATCGGCGACGGCTTCAACCTGGACGGCAAGATCAAGGCGAACGACTTCGTCAGCCCGGACGGCGAAAAGGGCATCGACAACAATCTGTATCGCGCTTGGGGCTGTGATGCCCCCTGGCGCGGCAACGGCAATGCCACATTGGACCTGCGCGCCAACGACAAGATGCAGGAAGGCCTCTACACCATGGTGGTGCGGCTGTCGGGCAACAAGGACCCGATGAATGACGATGATGCGGTGCTGGAAATCGGCTATTCGCCGGACAAGATCGTCAAGGATGCCCGCAACGCCGTGGCGGTGGATTATTCCTACCGCATCCTGCAATCAGCCCAGTACACAAAGCTGAAAGCCACCATCAAAAACGGCATGGTGGAGAGTGAGCAGGTCGAACATCTCCATACGCCGCGCATCGCCTGGTTCTATGACCAGACCGGCGACACCAATTTCACCAACGGCAAGGTCCACCTCAACATCGCGCCCGATGGCCTGTCGGCCACCGGCCTCGTCGGCGGCTATCGCAACTGGCGCGATTTGTATGCCGAGAACACCTTTGCCCAGGATGGCGGCCAGCAGGGCGTGCGCGAGCATGAAGACCATGTCGCGCTCTATTACGCGCTGCGCCGCAACGCCGACGGCCAGTTCAATCCCGCCACCGGCAAGTATGACGGCATCTCGTCGGTCTATCGCATCCGGCTGTCATCCGCCTATGTCGTGGATCCCGACAAGCCGATGAATATTCCCATCCTGGTGGGCGATCTCTATCGCAAGAAAGTGTTCGAGGCGATCAAGGCCAACACCATCCGGGGCGCGGAAACCCGTGTGCCCCAGCCGGTGCCGCCGGGCACGGGCGAGGCCTCTTATCCCGGCATGGAGCGCGGCGTGCGCGAGCTGGCCAGCCGCGACTTCTTCCTCAAGACCTTGGATCGTCCGCATTATCCCGATGGCGTGGGACGCGATCAGCGCAATCATCCGATCGACGACCAGGGCAACCGCATGGATGCCCAGGGCAAGATCGACGAGAAGGATGTCATTCCACCGGCACCGCAGGTCAAAAAGCCGATGCCCGAAGCCAGCAATGCGCTGCCGGCCAAGAAGCCGATACCGCAGGTCAGCCGCAAAGCTTGAATAACGCGCCCCGGATCGATTACGATCCGGGGCGTTTCGTTTTAGGTTGGATCGGCATGGGGCTGGAGCAGCTTCTCCACCAGGGGTTGGCGGCCCAGCAGAGAGATGATCAGGCCGAGGCTGAGCGCTGTTATCTCGGTGTTCTAGCTCTGGCGCCGCACGAGGCCAATGCCAATCACCTGCTGGGCGTGCTGCGTTATCAGCAGGGCAGAAGCACGGAGGCTCTGGAGCTGATCGGCAAGGCGCTGGCAGCCGTGCCGCAAAGCCCTGAGAATCATTCCTATTACGGCGCTGCTCTGCACAGTGCCGGCCGGCATCAGGAGGCACTCGCGTCGCTGGACAGGTCGCTGACACTGGCGCCTGGCCAGGCAGAGGTGCTGAACGTCCGGGGCTTGGTGCTCATGGCCCTAAGCCGTCCGGAGGAAGCGCTCCTCAGCCTGGACCAGGCCGTGGCGCTGGCGCCGGCCTATACCGAGGCCTGGAACAATCGCGGCATCGCCTTGCGCAACCTGGCCCGGGTGGAGGAAGCGCGCGTCAGCTTCGCGCAGGCCGCGGCCTTGGATCCGAACCATCCGCATATCCATTTCAATCTTGGCCATGCTTGCCTCATCGTCGGCAAACTTGGCGAGGCTGCAGAGGCGTTAGAGAAGAGTCTGAAGATCGTTCCGGATGACCGAGCGGTGCTTAACAACCTGGCGGTGGTCCTGTGCGAAATCGGCCGCACCGCCGAAGCCATGACACTTTTCAAACGCCACGCCGCGCTGGGCGGCAGCGACAGCGCGCCGGAGCCCGATCACAAGCGTAAACATGACCGGGAACAGAAAGCCTATCTAGTTCAGACCGGTTTATCAGGGGAGGCTGGCGAGCGCCTCTCCGGACCGGCCATCAATCCGGACAATGACATCGCCGCGATCGCGGACCGCTGGCACACCTCAGGCCCGCAGGTGGTGGTGATCGACAATCTGCTGACGCCCGCCGCGCTGGAAGCGCTCCGGCGGTTCTGCTGGCAGTTCCCGGTCTGGAAGAAGTCCTATCATGAAGGTTATCTGGGGGCCTTGCCGGAGGAGGGCTTCGCCGCGCCGCTCCTGGCCCAGATCGCCGACGAACTGCGCGAGACTTATGGCGCGATCTTCGGCGCGCATGGTTTGCGCTATCTCTGGGGTTTCAAGTACGACAGCCAGCTCAAGGGCGTGAACATTCATGCCGACTTTGCCGCGGTGAATGTGAATTTCTGGATCACGCCGGATGAAGCCAACTTGAATCCAGACAGCGGCGGCCTGATCATATGGGACAAGGCGGCGCCGCTGGACTGGGATTTCACCACCTACAACAATGACGAGGCGGCCATCCGGGCCTTCCTGGCGGAAAGCGGCGCCAAGTCCCAGACCGTGCCCTACCGCGCCAACCGGGCGGTGATTTTCGATTCCGACCTGTTCCACCAGACCGACGAAATTGCTTTTCGGGCGGGCTATACGAACCGGCGCATCAACATCACCATGCTGTATGGCCGGCGCCGCTTGCATGAGGGCACCCAAATCAATGAGCTGGTCCCAGTTGTTTGGAGGGAGTAGCATCTAACACATTGATATAACATTGATATTTCTATTTCTGCGCCTTGGGCTGGCGCACCGCGATGAAGGAAATCTGCTCGCCCGTCGCGGTCTTCTTGTCGAAGCTGTTCTGCAGGCTGGTGCGGGTCGGGAATATGCCGGTCTTGAAGAAGGTGCCGTAGAGGTTCTGCACTTTCTCGATGTCCGCAATGTCCCGCACATAGACAATCGCCTGGGTCACGTCGGGGAAATCCATGTCCGCTTCCTGCAGATCGTCCAACAGGTTGCGCATGGTCTGGCGCAGCTGCAGCTCGACGTCCTGGGTGACAATGCCCTGGTCGGGAATGAAGCCGCTCTTGCCCGACATGTAATAGGTGTCGCGATAGAGGATGCCGGGGCTGGCGGTGGGGCTGAGCGGCATGTTCTTCGGCCGGATGGAGTGGCGCTGGGAGAGATCGGCGCCCGCGATGGCATCGAACACGATGCGCGCGTCTCCGGGCAACTGCGCCACCTCGATGGTGCCGCGGCCCGGCGTGTTGCCGAATTCGAATGTCGCGGCATAGATCTTGTTCATCACGACGGTGCGCGGCGCCTGGGCCTGGCCGTTATGGGCGATGATGGTGGGCGTGCCTCGCGTGTCGGTCACGCCGTCGGGGCTGGCCATGTAAGGATTGGTCCAGACCACATTGGGTATGCCCATGCCCGCCGCCTTCAGCACGGCGCCGACATTGTCCAGGCTCTGCTGCACTTCGGCGCCATAGTCTTCCGGCAGCTTGCCGGTCCTGGGATTCGCCCCGCTCTGGGCCGAGATGTAGAGCATGTCGTCCACCTGGATGCCGGCGGGATCGCGCCCTTTTCCGTGCGGCCAGCCGGCGGGGGTGATGACGCTGCGTTTGGCGGTCGAGTCCATGGCGATGGCGTTGATCTGGATCTTCTGGCCGCCCGGCAGGGCGGCGACGACCAGCACGGTGCGTGCCGGCGGATTGGCGCCGATGGATTTCCAATAGACAGCGTTCATCGCCGCGATGTCTTCCTCGCGCGTCACATAGACCTGCACCCAGGCCAGGTTGCCCATGTCCATGCCCGCCGCCTTCAGCACTTCGCGCGTGTGGTCGAGGGACTGCCTGACCTCCTGCGCAAAGGATGCCGGCAGGCTGCCATCGGCGCTGCGGCCGTCCTGGGCGGCCATGTACAGCGTCTTGCCCGCCAGCAAGCCTTCACTGGAGACCGCGCCCACCGTGCGGTTGTCGAGCTTGATGACCTTGTACGCGCCGCCCGCTGGCTGGGCCTGCGCCATCGGGGCCGCGCACAGCGCACCCAGGACGACGGTCAGGATTTTCGCGGTGTTGCCGAAATGGATCGCGCGCATTTTGCTTCTTCCGGATGGCTTCCAGGCGCGCAGCATCGGCGGCGAATGCCGCGCTGTCCAGTGATCCCATGCAGGCACAAAGAAAAAGGGCCCCGTTTGCACGGGGCCCTGATTCTTGATCGTGGTCGTTTCGACTAGTGGTTGAAGCGGACGCCGAAGCGGAACATGCGGCCGATGACATCGTAGATAACCTGGTTGTTGTCCTGGCCACCGATATCCGGCGGACGGGTGTTCGCGACGTTATCGACCTTTGTGTAGAACTGGGTGCGTTCGCTGTAGTTCCAGTTCAAGCCGACATCCAGGTAGAACATGGAGCTGACCTTGTTGTAGTTGATGGTCGGCGTCTGGACCGTTGGCGCCGGGCAGGTGCCGGGAGCGCAGACCAGGGTGTTGCGGTTGGTGGTGATACCGCCCGACAGCCAGCGTTCCGTCAGGTCGATGCCCCAAACATCGTTCTGGTAGCTCTGGGTTTCCTGGAGCTTCCAGTTGAGGATGGCGCCGCCGTAACCGTTATAGGTCGAACCGTTGTTGCCGTTGCTGACGTTGCCAACCAGCTCCTGGTTACGCTGGGTGCCGGGGATGCCGGTATCCAGAATGTACTTGGAGGTGTGGTTAACCAACGACCGCAGGGTAAAGGTACCGGGAACGTCATAGTCCTGCAGGTCGAACGTATAGCCGGCTTCCAAGTCGAAACCATCGGTCAAGATGGTCGCGGCATTGAACGTCGGACCCACGATGGCGAAGACCGAGCTCGGAACGATGCCGGAACCCGTTGGCGGTCCACCAGGGTTGGCAGCGCTTTGCTGGATGTTGTTGGCGGTACGAATGAACTGGGTGGAGCACTGATCCGGGCTCGTCTTCGGAATCTGGCCCGTTTCCGAGAAGAAGCACAGATCTTCGATGTTCTGGCTGCCCAGCGCGATGATCGCACCGCGAACACCGATGCGGTAATAGTCGATCGACGCCTGGAACCCGGGGATGAAATCGGGCTGCCAGACCAGGCCCACTTCGGTGGTCTGCGCCTTTTCCGGCTTGAGGAACTGGTTACCCGCGATCACGCCGATGATGTTCTGCGGCGTCGGGTTCTTGGTGAAGTCGTTACTGAACGAGCCATTGGCACCTGCAACCGGCGGCGACAGTTCCGACAGGTTGGGGGCGCGAATGTCGCGCGACTGCAACGCACGAAGGCGGATGCCGGGGATCGGCGTATCCCAGGTGAGACCGACCTTCCAGGTGTTGGCGTCGCCGGCAGTGCTGTACCGCGCATGGCGGCCGGCAATGTCGAGGTCCATCTTGCCCCAGAACTGGTCGTTGAGCAGCGGAACGCCTAACTCCAAGAACACTTCGTTGACGTGATAGGTACCACGGCCGCTGTGATAGTTACCGGCGTTATAAGCGCCGATGTTGCCGAAGCTGGTGAGGCCGCAATCCACGAAGGGATCGGTACAGGGCTCGGTCATGGTGGGCGGCGTGGAACTGGTGCCGACACCATTGAGACCATAGCCCGGATAGTTGATGCCACCGGCATACGGATCGGCACGCTGCGAATAATGCTCTTCGCGATATTCGTAACCGGCCGCGACCGCAACCGGGCCGGCCCAAAGTTCGAGCGGCGAACCGTTGACCGAGAAGCTGAAGGCTTCCTGGCGGTTGGTCTGGACCACGTTGTTGCCGTTGGTGCTGCCGCCCTGGCCGTTCTGGTTGTCGAAATAGGCCTGCGCACCGGAATTGATCGGGTCACTGCCCAAGGGGTTCCAGGGAACGCAGCCATATTGGCGGGCTACGGCATTGCGGCAGACGATGCTGCCGTTCACCACGACCGCGTCTTGCGACAGGTTAAAGCGCGACAGGTTCTGGTTGACAAGGCCGGTCGTGGGATCAACCGGCGCGTTCGACAGCGGCATGTTGTAGATCTTGATGCTGGTGTCGGATTCGCCGTGTTCGAAGTAGGACTCCCAGCGCCAGTCCTTGCCGAACAGGCTGAAACCGCCATCGCCGCCAACCACGGCGCGCCGTGTCTGACGATAAATGTGCATGTTCTGGTTGGTCAGGATGTTGGCGAAGTTGCTGCCGTAGCCGAAACCGTTAGCCCCCGCCGCGTTGGCAAAGTTGGCGGTACCCGGCGCATTGACTCCGGTCTGGTTGAACGCAGGCAGGTAATCCCTCAAGCAGGCCGCTTGCGTATCCAGCGCATTCAGGCCGGATCCGAACAGGCCGGTCTGTGGCAGGTAGGCGTTATCGCACTTGATGGTGCCCGACTTGTCCGAGTTGCCCTGGGCCGGGGTATTTTCGGTACGGGCACCCGAATACATCAGGGTGGCGTAGATTTCCGTGTCCGGCGCCAGGTCATACGACACGCGGGTATAGATGTTGCCGCGGGTCAGGGGGTTGATCAAGCCCTGGGTGAATTCGTGGGTGTTGATCTGGTCACCGGGCCTGGAGGCGGTGCCAAAGCAGCTATTGTTGATGCCGCCCTGCAGATTGTTGTTCGCGTCCAGAAAGCAATTGCCCGCGAGGGCCAGCGGAGTGGCCTGGCCGTTCTGACCGAAGGTGGTGAAGCGCTTGGGACCACTGGTGACCAGGCCGAAAGCGGCGAAGTTCACCTGCTGGCGCAGGGGACCATAATAGTTGCGCGGGGCGCCCGCCGGGGTGGTGTTATCGGCCGAGTAGCTGGACGTGCCGGACTGGCGCGACAGGTTGCGGCCGCCGATGTTGCCCGGCAGGGCGGTGTGCTGCTGGCCTTGCGGATAGCGCGGCAGCAGGCCGTCGTTGTAGCTGTATTCCACCGAGGTTTCGAAGTGACCACGGCCACCGGCGAAGCTGGTGCCGGCCGCCGCCTGGATGGTCAGGTTGCCCATGTCGCCATAGGTCGAACCGCCGCCGAAGATGTTGGACTTGAAGCCTTCGAACTTCTTGTCGATGACGAAGTTGACGACACCGGCCACCGCGTCCGAGCCCCAGGAGGCCGACGCACCGCCGGTCACGACATCGACGCGCTGGATCAGCATCTGCGGGACCATCGAGACGTCGACGACGCCGTTCAGGTTGGCAGCCACGACACGCTGGCTGTCGATCAGGGTCAGGGTGCGCAGCGGCGAGAGGGCGCGCAGGCCGAGGGCCGACAGGCCGAGCAGGCCGTTGGTGGTCGTACCGGCCTGGGCGGCGGCGCCGGTGGAGCCTTGCAGGGCCGGAAGGTCCTTTAGCGAGTCGAAGACGTTGGGCTTGGCCTGGGCTTCCAGGTCCGCCGCGCTGATGACGGTGGTCGGGGTCGGAGCGTCGAAGCCGGCCGCCTGAAGGCGGGTGGACGAAACGACGACCTGCTCGACGCCTTCCTGCGCCATCGCGGCGCCGGCGCTAAGCGCCAACAGTGCAACACCGCAGCCAAGCCGCGCGCGCGTCTTGTTAAGACCGTAGTTCATGGAGAGCCCCCTCAGATGGAATCTTTATACTCTAAGTGCCGTAATTGACCCGACATCCTGAGTGACCGCAAGAGCAGCAGTGCTTGAAAAGGCGGCAAAGCCAAGGAAGTTCAAGAGTGTTGCGCGCAAGTGACTTTTTTTCATAGTGCAACGCAGCGTGAAAAAATAGAGCAACCTATACAACGCGTTATACATCTCATGCGAAAGCGGAGCGGCGGCATTGGTCATGCTTTGATCGCGTTGATGCTCTCTGTGCTGGTATCACGTCCATCAATGGTGCAGTGCAGCATGGCAAGGGGAAGCGAAAACCCGGCGGCGCGATTCTCGCGCGCCACGATCGCGCGTTCCATCATTCAAAGGCGTTACCGCGTTGCGGCATTGGCCTCTTGCCGCGGCTTTTTCGGCACCGCGGGAGCGGGCTTTGGCGGCGGCAGCGTGCCGCGCTCTTGCTGCGCCCAGGGCGGATCGCCGAACGCGTCCTCACCCGGATAATGCTGGCGGTACAGGGTCGTCAGAAAATAGTCCTTGCTGGGCAGATCGACCAGTAAGCGTTCGGTTATTCCCACACCGGCCTCGGATGTGCCGGGCGGCACCGGTTGCGGGATGCGCGTTTCGACACCGGTGATGGTGGCAAGCTTGGTGGCTTCGAACGCTTCCTTGCGCTCCACTTCCAGCGCCAGCTTGGGCACTTCCATCGGCTTGTCGGGGTCCACCACATAGGCCGACGACATGCGGACGCGATAGACCGAGGAAATGCCGTCATTCTTTCCCGTCTTCGGATTCAGCATGCCGTCGGCATTGCGGCGCAGCGCATAATACAACGCGACGTGATCTTCATGTTCGCGAATGCCCTGCTGCCCGCCATCCTGGGCAAAGGTGTTCTCGGCATAAAGATCGCGCCAGTTGCGATAGCCGCCGATCAAGCCGCTGGCGGAAAGTCCATCGGCGGCGATGGTCAGGCGCAACTTGCCCTTGGTGAAGTTGGTGTCGCCGGTCTGGTCGTAGAACCAGGCGATGCGCGGCGTATGGAGGTGTTCAACCTGCTCACTCTCCACCACGCCATTGCGGATGGTGGCTTTAAGCCTTGTATATTGGGCCGGTTGCAGGATGCGATAGGAATAGTCCACCGCCACGGCGTTGCGGGCATCCTTGACGATCTTGTCCGGCGAATAACCGATTTCGACCACTGCATTATCGTCGTTCATCGGGTCCTTGTTGCCCGACAGCCGCACGACCATGGTGTAAAGGCCTTCCTGCATCTTGTCGTTGGCGCGCAGGTCCAAAGTCGCATTGCCATTGCCGCGCCAGGGCGCGTCGCAGCCCCAGGCGCGATACAGATTGTTGTCGATGCCCTTCTCACCGTCCGGACTGACGAAATCGCCTGCCTTGATCTTGCCGTCCAGGTTGAAGCCGTCCCCGATGCGGCTGTTCACCTGCGGCTGGCCGGGATCTTCGGCCGCGAACGGATTCACATAGGTCTCGATCTTGTTCTTGTAGCCGCGATAGGAC
>JACCXK010000023.1 GCA_013697055.1 Alphaproteobacteria bacterium | reverse complement strand
CAGCTCACTCAGCACACAAAGGCACAGCGCCGTGGTCTCGTGATGGCCGGTGCCGAAGGCCAGCCCCGCCTCGATCTTCATGGGGATCACGCCATGCGGCACGGTGCCGGCGTCATGCGCGCCATAGACGAAAAAGCGCCCGGCCCGCACCGGCGGCAGGCCTTCCTGACTCAGCTTGATCCAGTCCTGGTCGGGCAGGGGGGCGACGGTGATCTGCATCCCCGCGATGCGCGACAGATACGCGGCGTCGGGCTGTTCGGTGTACAACGCCTCGACCACCGCCCCGTCGGCAAAGGGTTCTTCCACGATCAGCACGGCTTGCGCGCTGCCGTCCAGCTCGAGGGTGGCGGCGATGTCGGCGGCCTGCGCCTTGGTCAGGGCGACCGAGGCTTTCCACAGGGGGGGATTTGTCATGGCGGGGATATGCCGTGCTAGCCTGCCAGGGTCAATTGGAGGCCGTTGATGACAGCGCTGATGAAACCGCTTTTTCTGGCCGCCGCGCTGTTGCTGCCGGGGGCTGCCGTTGCCCAGACCGGGGGCGCCATTATTGTCAGCGCCGAACAGGTCGAACAGATCCGGCAGGATGCCCGCGCCGCACAAGCGCCTGCCGCGCCCAGCCTGTCGCGGCCCATCATCACCGCCCCGCCCTATGCCCTCAATCTTGAGCACCGCACCGGCAAGGCCCCCGCGTCGCTGCATCCTGCAGAGGCGGAGCTGATCATTGTTCTGGACGGCGCCGGCACCATCACCACCGGCGGCATGCTGGTGAATGCCACGACCGCCGCCAATGGCAACGTCTCGGGCACCGACATCGCGAACGGCGCGCCCCGGCATGTGGTGAAAGACGACATGCTGATGGTGCCCCAGGGCACAGCACACATGATGGTGCCCGATACAGGCGGTGTGCTGGTGCTGGCCACCTTGCACCTGCCGCGCACGGCAGAACCCACATCGGTTCCGGGCCGGGCACCCAGGCTGGTCAATCTGGCGGCGGACGTGCCGGCCATGACCCAAAAGGCGAAGACGGCCGCCGCGACCTCGCCGCGCTTCTTCGGCGGCGACACCATGCTGTCCCTGCCGCCTTACCGGGTGGGGCTGGAATACCGTTCCCCCAAAGGCATCGCCTCGATTCACAAGAATGATGGCGAGTTCATGCTTGTGCTGGAAGGTGAGGGGGTGGTGGTCACCGGCGGTACGGTGGTGAATCCCAAGGATCTCGGCGCCAATATCGACGGCGATGCGATCCAGGGCGGCACCGACAACCGCATGAAAAAGGGCGATTTCATCTTTGTGCCGAAGGGCCTGCCGCATCTGGCGCGGACCGATGGCACCTTTGTGCTGGCAACCCTGCATGTGCCCTAGGCAATGACGAAAGCACCGCGATAAACCGACAACTTTTGGGAGATGTTGTGATGATGAAGCATGGATTTTTCCTGATTGCCGCTCTTCTGGCATTTGCGCTTCCGGCCGCGGCCCAAGAGAAGGCGCCGATGCCGCCCAAGCTGTTCGCCTCCGCCGGCGAGGTCGATGCCGCCATCGCCAAGGCGCGCGCTCGCCACAAGGGCGGCAACACGGTCGAGATTCTGGCCAATGTCGGCATCTATACCTGGCAGCTGGAATACCGCACCACGACCACGCCCCCCAGCGTGCACAAGGCCCAGGCCGAGCTGATCTATGTGGCGGGCGGCGGCTGCACCCTCATCATGGGCGGAACCTTGAAAGAGCCGAAGGACAATGGCGCCAACCTGGCGGGCACCGCCATCGAGGGCGGCACGCCGCACAAGGTGGCGAAGGGCGATTACATCCTGGTGCCGCCGGGCACGCCGCACTGGTACACCGACCCGCAGGGCGAGTTCATCAGCATCGCGCTGCATATGCCGATGGAGCCCTCACCCTAAAAGGCCACGAAGTAAGGCGCTGGGGCTAAAAAGGCTGCGCTGCCGCTGGGTTCTCGCGCGCGGTGTTGCCCTTCAGAGGCTTGCCCGACCGTATCTGGTTCCTCCGCTCGATCTCGGCGCTGAAATCCAGGTCCAGATAGATGTCGGGGTCTTTCGGACTTTGCACGAGCCGGTCATGCGGTCCTAGATAAAGCAACGCATCGCCAGTCAGCATATAGTCCCGCAGTCCTTCGTCGAACTTCTCGGGCGACATGCCGGGGGGCGGCTTCGCCGGCGCGCAGCCCGAATGCCATATATCGTTTTCCCACGAAGAGCCACGGATGGGAGAAATCAACGCAGGAATTGACGCATCCTTGAAATGGCTTTCCAGCGGTGCAGCGCATTCTGTCGTCAAATAGCCCGGGTATGGCATCACAAGGAAAAAAGCATTGGGATGCCGGCTGCTTATCAGTGCGAGTAAATTATCCTTGTCCACCCCCGCGCCAAGCCGAAGATGGTCCGCGCCATAGATCACCAGGGCTTTCTTGTCCTTCGCCAATATTTCCCGCTCGATAAGCCCTGCGGGATAGCTGTCACGCTGTGCCTCCAAAGGGGCCAAGTCGGTGTGTGTCTTTATCGTGGACCAGTCGGTTGGCGGGTCGCCCAACCAGACCTTGATGCGCTGGCTCGGCGGAAGCGTCATGTTCACTACCCGAATGGTGGCGTAGACATTGATCGTACCGAGCACATTCATGGTAGGGCTCCAGCCCACGGTGTCAGCCCACACCTTCCGCAATTCGGGGTAAGCCACGTAGTCGCCATTGACGTAGCGATCTATGGTTTCCTGATAGGCAGCGTCCCCAAGTTCCATCACCACATTGCCGACTTCGCGCGCAAACCGCGGGTCGCGGATCAGTGCTGAATAGAAGTCCAATTGCTGGGCCAGAGCATGAGCTTCACGCATCCCGACCAAGGGATGGGTGCGAAAGGCCTGGAAAATGCCGTCTTCGGCCTTATTCACGCCGGGTGGCGCCTGCGCCCAGGAAGGCGCTGAAAGACCAAGCAGTATTGCGGCGGCGATGATTGTCCGGCGCATCAGGCCCCTCGTTTCACCGATCAATCTCACGATATTCCGATGTCTGCTTTGGGTCAAAAACAGTAGCCGCACACTGACAATCGTGGGTGTCGCTACGCCCTCTGCACGAACTGATCGATGACCCGCTTTTCGCCGGCCTTGTCGAAGTCCACCGTCAGCTTGTTGCCTTCGACATAGCGCACTCGGCCATAGCCGAACTTCTGGTGGAACACCCGGTCGTCGCGGGCATATTGCGAGGCGCCGGGGTCGGAGGTCTGTACGCTCCAGGCCGGGGCCTCGATCAGCGGCGGGCGCGTGCGCAGGCTGCCTTGCGCAGCGCGGTTGGCCTGGGCGCGCTTCCAGCCCGGTGAATCATAGGTGCTGCCGAAATTGGCGGCATTTTCATTGTCGCGGAAGCCGGTGTAACCGCCGTAAAAGCCTTCATCGACGGTGGCGTCGACGTGATCCTCGGGAATTTCCTTGATGAAGCGCGACGGCAGGGCGCTCTGCCAGCTGCCATGCACCCGGCGGTTGGCGGCAAAGGAAATGCGGATGCGCCGGCGCGCCCTTGTTAAGCCCACATAGGCCAGGCGGCGTTCCTCTTCCAATCCCGCCAGGCCGTTTTCATCCATGGTGCGCTGGGAGGGGAACAGGCCTTCCTCCCAACCGGGCAGGAACACGGTGTCGAACTCCAGCCCCTTGGCGGCGTGCAAAGTCATCAGATTGATGCGGTCGCCCGATTCATCCTGGGCGATTTCCATCACCAGCGACACATGCTCCAGGAAGGCGGCGAGGGATTCAAAACCCTCCATCGAGCGGACGAATTCCTTCAAATTGTCCAGCCGGCCGGGCGCTTCCGCCGACTTGTCGGCCTTCAGCATGTCGGTATAGCCGCATTCGTCCAGCACCATTTCGGCCAGCTCGGTATGGGGCAAGACGCGCGCGGTTTCGCTCCAGCGCGAGAAATTGGCGGCCAGTTCCCCCAGCGCCTTGCGCGCCTTGGGCGGCAGTTCGTCACTGTCGGCGATCTCGCGCGCCGCCGCCAGCAGCGGCAGCTGCCGGGCGCGGGCATAGGCGTGCAGGCTAGCAACGGAGGCATCGCCGATGCCGCGCTTGGGCTTGTTGACGATGCGCTCGAACGCCAAATCATCATCGCCCTGCGCGATCAGGCGCAGATACGCCATGGCGTCGCGAATTTCCTGGCGCTCATAAAAACGTGGGCCGCCGATCACGCGATAGGGCAGGCCCAGGCTGATAAAACGGTCTTCAAACTCGCGCATCTGGAAGGACGCGCGCACCAGCACCGCCATCTGGGCAAAGCTGTTGTTCTGGCGATGCAGGTCCTCGGCGTCGGAGGCGACATTGCGGGCTTCTTCTTCGGCGTCCCACACCCCGGCGACGCGAATTTTCTCGCCCTGCTCGCCTTCCGTCCAAAGCGTTTTGCCCAAACGCCCCTTGTTGGCGGCGATCAGCCCGGACGCTGCGCCCAATATGGCGGGGGTCGAGCGGTAATTGCGTTCCAGCCGGATAACCTTGGCGCCGGGAAAATCGCGCTCGAAGCGCAGGATGTTTTCCACTTCCGCGCCGCGCCAGCCATAGATCGACTGGTCGTCATCACCCACCACGCAGACATTGCCCGATCCCTTGGCCAACAGGTTCAGCCACAGATACTGGACCACATTGGTGTCCTGATATTCGTCCACCAGCATGTAACGGAAGCGGTCGCGGTAATCTGCCAATATGTCGGGCTGGGTCTTGAGGATGTGCAACGTCTCGAGCAGCAGGTCGCCGAAGTCGGCGGCGTTCAGCGCCTTCAGCCGCTCCTGATACTGGTGATAGAGCGTCTTGCCCTTGCCGAAGGCATAGCCCTGCGCTTCGCCTTCCGACACATCGGCGGGGCGCAGGCCCCGGTTCTTCCAGCCATCGATCATGCTGGCCAGGGTGCGGGCCGGCCAGCGCTTCTCATCCACGCCCTCGGCCTCTATCAGCTGCTTCATCAGCCGCAGCTGGTCGTCGGTGTCGAGAATCGTGAAATTGCTCTTCAGCCCCGCCAGCTCGGCATGACGGCGCAGCATCTTGGCGCCGATGGAGTGGAAGGTGCCCAGCCACTGCATACCCTCTACGACGCCCCCAATAAGTGCGCCGATGCGCTCCTTCATCTCGCGCGCCGCCTTGTTGGTGAAGGTGACGCAGAGGATCTGGCCCGGCCAGGCGCGGCGGGTGGCCAGGATATGGGCCAGGCGCGTGGTCAGCACGCGGGTCTTGCCGGTGCCGGCGCCGGCCAGCACCAGCACGGGGCCGTCCACCGCCTCCGCCGCCTCGCGCTGTTCCTTGTTCAGGCCGGCGAAATAGGGCGGCTCGCGCGGAATCGGCGCGGTCGAAGATGGCTCTTCGAACGCCGAATCCAATGGGTCGGAATAGCGGTCGCCGTAGCCGCTCATGGGCAGGAATCTGCGTCTGGGGACATGAGAACGATATTAGAACGAAGGGGGTCAAAAGCCCATCTAATTATCGTCAGTATCGTTTTCCAGCTTGTGGCCGGACAAAGCGCCGTCGGCCTTGTTCTTGCGCGCTTTCGCCAAGTTCCGCACCGCTTTGGGCGTACCGTGCAGCACGCGGTTGGCCGCGGCGGTCTTGTCCTTGTCCGCCTTCGCCCGCGCCTTGCGGGCTTTGGTCAAATTGACGATCTCAGCCATTTTCGCGTCCCTGGGCGCGGGCATAGGCGGGGCGGTCGGTGACGCGCTTCACATAGGCTTCCAGCAATGGCGTGGATTCCAGCAGCGGCGAGCCCATGAACATCTTGAAGGTGGTGGCGACCAATATGTCCACGGCGCTGAACTTGTCGCCCAGGATATAAGGCCCCTCTTCCAAGGTGGCATTGATCAGCGCCATCACTTCGTCGGTCTTGACCCAGCCGGCGGTGCCGCGCGGGATTTCCCATTTCATATAAGCGCTCATCCAGGCCGGCTCCATCACCCCGGCGTAATAAGCCAGCCACGAGACGTAACTGCCGCGCTTGGCGTCGCCCACCAACGGGCCGATGCCGTTCTGGGTGAACTTGTCGGTGAGATAGAGCGCGATAGCGCTGGATTCGAACACTAAGGTGTCGCCGTCCTTCAGCGCCGGCGACTTGCCGTGCGGGTGTGGATTTTCCGGATCGACGCCACCGGTGCCGTCGGGGCGGCGGATATTGGTGATGCGGTGAATGTCATAGGGCACGCCCAACTCTTCCAGCAGGAAGATGAAGCGCGAGGAACGGGTGCGGGGATGGTGATAGAGTGTCAGCATATGCGAAGGCTATTGCCTCGCGGCGAGGGCGTAAAGCCTGAGCGCACTGGCCAGCGGCCGTTCGCCACGCGATGCGTCAATCTGGGCCACCAGCGCCGCCAGGCTGATGCGCTGATTTTGGGCAGCTTCATCGACCACCGCCCAGAACTCCGCTTCCAGCGCAACACTGGTGCGATGTCCGGACAGGGAGAAGGAACGCTTCTTCAGGCTCATCGAATAGCCCGCCAATCCAGGATGTCCAGTTCCTTCGCCAGTTTGCCGCCGCCGGGCCGGGGCGGCATCAGGACCTTCGGTTTTTTCAGATTTGTGACGGCACCGGCCGCGATCACGGCATTGCGGTCGGTCCAGCCATCGGTGTCCAGCAGCCGCACCCGGCCCCATTGCCGGCGCAAGGCGCGCACCAGGTCGTCTGGCACAGGATCATCATCGTCGGCCACGATCACATTCATCAGGAACAGGCTGCCCGCCGATTTCATCCGCGATCTGGCCAGCTTGAAGAAGGCCGGCTGCATGAAAGCCTCCGGCATGCCGCCTTCGCCAAAGGCGTCCAGCACAATGGCGTCATGACGTTGCCGGTTTGCCTTCAGATATTCGATACCGTCCGCGACATGGCAGGTGACGGTTTCGGGCAGGTGGAAATATTTGCGCGCAATGTCGAAGCTGAACTTGTGCAGGTCCACCACCGTGACCGCAACGTTGCTGCGCACCAGCATGGTGGCGAGCGTCCCGCCGCCGCAGCCGATCATCAGCACGTCGCGCACACCGGCCTGCATCAGGAAGAAATACATGGCGTGGATGTAATCGGCGGTGGAAACGCCCTGCGCGTCGGCGGCGCTCTGGTGATATTCCTTCTGCCAGTAACTGACCTTGCCGTTGTCCTGGATGATGTAATGGCCGGGCGCCGGAATGATCCGGTTGGTGGGCATCAGGCAAGCCGTTTCATGAAATAGACCGTGTCATGGCCGAGCGGATAATCCGGTATGGTGCCGAAAGTGGTGTAGCCCTGCTTCTCATAGAATCCCGGCGCCTGGAATGTGCCGGTATGAAGCCACAGGCCAATGCAGCCGCGGTTGCGGGCGATATCCTCGGCCCTTTGCAGCAGTTCAGCGCCCAGGCCCTGGCTGCGGAATTCTTCCGGCACCACCAGCAGGTCCACAAAGAGCCAGCCCACGACCGAGCTGGCCCATAGCCCGCCCGTCACCGCGCCATCGGCATCGCGCAGCGTGATGGCAAGCGGTTCGGCCTTGATCGGTCCGAGCTTGCTTTCGTTGTAGGCGCGCAGGGGTTTGAGAATTTCGTCCCGCATCGCCGGATCGGGAGTCTCTTCGACGATGATTTTGGGAATGGTCATTGAATTTTTCAGCCGATCATCTTCTCCCTCTCCCCCGCCGGGGGAAAGGGTCGGGGTGAGGGGGAGGGCGTCACCGCCCCCTCACCCGCGGGTGCTTCGCACCCTTGCCCTCTCCCCCGACGGGGCGAGGGGTCCTATTTGGGTGCGATCATGTCTTCGGGCTTCACCACGGCGTTGAACTCAGCCTCGGTGACATAGCCGCCGCCCACCGCTTCTTCCTTCAGGGTGGTGCCGTTCTTGTGCGCGGTCTTGGCGATCTTGGCGGCATTGTCGTAACCGATCTTGGGCGCCAGCGCGGTCACCAGCATCAGCGACCGTTCCAGACCCGCCTTGATATTGTCGCGGCGCGGCTCGATCCCCACCACGCAATTGTCGGTGAAGCTGACCGCGGCATCGGCCATCAGGCGCACCGACTGCAGGAAGTTGTAGGCCATCACCGGATTGTAGACGTTTAGCTCGAAATGGCCCTGGCTGTCGGCGAAGGTCAGCGCGGCATTGTTGCCGAAGATCTGCACGCAGACCTGGGTCAGCGCCTCGCACTGGGTGGGATTGACCTTGCCCGGCATGATCGAAGAACCCGGCTCGTTTTCCGGCAGCGCCAGCTCGCCCAGGCCCGAACGCGGGCCCGACCCCAACAGCCGGATGTCGTTGGCGATCTTGAACAGCGACGCGGCCACCGTGTTGATGGCGCCGTGGCTGAACACCATGGCGTCATGCGCGGCCAGCGCTTCGAACTTGTTAGGGGCGGTGGTGAAGGCCATGCCGGTAATCTTGGCGATCTTGTCGGCCACCATCTTGTCGAAGCCGATGGGCGCGTTGAGGCCGGTGCCGACGGCGGTGCCGCCCTGGGCCAGTTCCATCAGCTTGGGCATGGAGCTTTCGATGCGGGCGATGCCGTTGAGAACTTGCGTGGCATAGCCGGAAAATTCCTGGCCCAGGGTGATAGGCGTGGCGTCCTGGGTATGAGTGCGCCCGATTTTGATGATGTCCTTCCAAGCGGTGACCTTGGCCGCCAGCGCGGTATGCAGGTGCTTGAGCGCGGGCAGCAGCCGGTGCTGGATCTCCTCGGCGCAGGCGATGTGCATCGCGGTCGGATAAGTGTCGTTGGACGACTGGCTCATGTTTACGTGATCGTTGGGATGCACCGGCTTCTTGGAGCCCATCGTGCCGCCCAGCATCTCGATGGCGCGGTTGGAGATCACTTCATTGGCGTTCATGTTGGACTGGGTGCCCGAGCCGGTCTGCCAGACGACCAGCGGGAAATGCTCATCCAGCTTGCCGTCGATCACTTCCTGGGCGGCCTTGATGATGGTCTCGCCGATCGTCTTGTCCAGGCCGCTCAGCGCCATGTTGGTTTCGGCGGCGGCGCGCTTGACGATGCCCAGCGCCCGGATGACCGGGGCGGGCTGCTTTTCCCAGCCGATCTTGAAGTTGCCCAGGCTGCGCTGGGCCTGCGCCCCCCAATAGCGGCTATCGTCAACCTCGATGGGGCCGAAAGTGTCTGTTTCGGTGCGGGTCTTGGCCATGGGATGGGGTCTTTCGAAATGGATTATTTTTTACGAAATGAATCCAGGCTCACCACTTCGCCGGGCTTCTCGCCGGCGGGGGCGGCGGCAGGCTTCGCCGGCTCGGGCGCCTCGGCCTCAACGGCGGGCTCCGGCGGGTTGGTCGGGACCATCACCGGGCCGGTCGCGGGCTTGGCGGCCTCGCCCTCGGCGCGGAACTGCAGGCCGAACTGCACGCCGGGGTCGAAAAAGGCGGTCAGGGCATTGAAAGGGATGTGCAGCGGCGCCGGCAGCTTCTTGAAGGTCAGGGTGACCTCGAAATAATCCTCTTTCACCTTCAGCGCCCAATATTGGTGCTGGATGATGATGGTCATTTCATCGGGATACTGTTCCTTCAAGAAATCGGGAATGTCCACACCGTCAGCATGTGTCTTGAAGGTCAGGTAGAAATGGTGCGCGCCGATCAGGCCGGACTTTTCGATGCGGCGCAACGCGTCGCGCACGACGCCGCGCAACGCCGAGTCTGTCAGTGCCTGATAGCCGATAAAGTCTTTTGCCATATGCCTCAGAGACTAAGCGCCGCGTTTGGGGAGTCAATCGTGCCCAAGCTGTAGGCAGCGGTTCTGCGGCCATTTTGACGCAATTGCGAAGAAAACGGAACCGGACCGGCGTAAACGCCGTTGTGAATAAGCCCTCCATAACCCCCGGGATTTCCGTCATGAAAATCGCGCAGATCGCCCCCTTGGTGGAAAGCGTACCGCCCACCCTCTATGGCGGCACCGAACGGGTGGTGTCCTGGCTGACCGAGGAACTGGTGGCTGAAGGTCATGACGTGACCCTGTTCGCATCCGGGGATTCGCGGACCGCCGCCAGGCTGGTGCCCATCGTGCCCCGCGCGCTGCGGATGGACGGCATCCACAATTCCACCACCTACAATATCATCATGCTGGACCAGGTGGCGGCGCGGAGCCACGCGTTCGATGTGATGCATTTCCACATCGACTTCTTCCATTACCCGCTGTTCCGCAACATGGCGCACAAGACCCTGACCACCCTGCATGGCCGCCAGGACCTGCCGGAGTTGCCTGCGATCTATCGTGCCTTCCCGCACATGCCGCTCGTCTCGATTTCGGACCATCAGCGCAAGCCCGTGCCACCGGTGAACTGGCGCGGCACCGTCTATCACGGCCTGCCGGAGGGTCTGCTCAAGGAAGGCAAGGGCGAGGGCGGCTATCTGGCCTTCCTGGGCCGCATCTGCGCCGACAAGGGCCCGCTGGAAGCGATCGAGATCGCCCGCCGCGCCGGCATGAAGCTGAAGGTGGCGGCCAAGGTGGACCCGGCCGACCAGAATTATTTCGACGAACAGGTCAAGCCGGTGCTGGATGCCAGCCCGCATGTGGAATTCATCGGCGAGATCAATGACGGCCAGAAGCAGGAGTTCCTGGGCAACGCCGCGGCGTTGCTGTTTCCCATCTCCTGGCCTGAGCCGTTCGGCCTGGTCATGATCGAAAGCATGGGCTGCGGCACGCCGGTGATCGCCTTCGATTGCGGCTCTGTGCCGGAGATCATGGAAGACGGGCTGACCGGCTTTGTGGTCGAGAATGTTGACCAGGCGGTGGCAGCGGTGGGCAGGCTGAACCGTCTGTTCCGTCCCTCCATCCGTTCGCGCTTTGAAGAGCGCTTCAGCGCCCGCGCCATGGCCCGCGAATATGTGAAGATCTATCAATCCCTGGCGGCGCAAGGAACGTCACCACAGGCGGTCCAGGTCGCCGCCGAGTAATTTCAAAAGCGAGGAATGTCATGGAGGCAAAGACCCTCCCGGACGTGGCCGACGATATTTCGACTTTTTATATTCAGGCGACTGAATCCATCCAGGAGCGCTGGCCTCGCACTCTCAAGCAGGGCGATACCTTCGCCATGTTCGATGCGCTGGGCGATTGCATCGCGCCCGGCCTGACCCCAGGCGGCATATTCCATAACGACACCCGCTATTTGTCCGGCGTGCAGCTTCTGATCGACGGCCAGCGGCCGCTCCTGCTGTCCAGCGCGGTGGAGAATGACAATGTCGTGCTCACCGTCGATCTGTCCAATCCCGATATTTACCAGGGCAGCGCCATCATCCTGCCGCGCGAGATACTGCACATCAGGCGTTCGAAATTCCTCTGGCAGGGCGCCTGCCATGAACGTATTGCGGTCCATAATTTCGATACCAGGCCGCAGACATGCTGGCTGACCCTGAACTTTGCCGCCGACTTTGCCGACCTGTTCGAGATTCGCGGCATGCAGCGGCCCAGGCGCGGCGAGACCAGCACCGCGGTGATCGGCGGCACCAAGACCATCTTCCGCTATGTCGGCCTGGACAGGAACGAACGCCGCAGCGAGATCAGCTTTGATCCGCCGCCGCGCCAGCTTTCCAAGAGCCAGGCGCTGTATCAGCTCGAATTGGGGCCCGGCGAACAGCTCGCCATTGTCATGACAGTGCGCTGCACCGATTCCAGCATGCCGCGCGCGGCGGCGACGGAAGCCTTTTCCGAACCCTACCGCGCGGCGCGGCGGGGTGCGGTGCGCGCCGCCAGCCTGGGCGGCAGCGTCACCTCCAGCAACGAGTTGGCCAACCGCATGCTGCACCGGGCGGGCGCCGACCTCTCCATGCTGGTGACTGACACCCCGCAAGGCCCGTATCCCTATGCCGGTACGCCCTGGTTCTCCACCCCGTTCGGTCGCGACGGCATCATCACCGCCCTGCAGATGCTGTGGCTGGATCCGGAGCTGGCGCGGGGTGTGCTGAAGTATCTGGCGGCGCATCAGGCGACCGAGACCGACGAGCGCGCCGATGCCGAGCCGGGCAAGATCCTGCACGAGACTCGTTCCTGCGAAATGGCGGTGCTAGGTGAGGTGCCGTTCGGCCATTACTACGGCAGCGTGGATTCCACGCCCTTGTTCGTCTGGCTGGCGGCGCGCTATTTCAAGCGCAGCGGCGACCTGGAAACCATCCGCGCCCTGTGGCCCAACATCGAGGCGGCGCTGGCCTGGATTGACACCTATGGCGACCAGGATGGCGACGGCTTTGTCGAATATTACCGGGTCAGCGAAAACGGCTTGACCAACCAGGGCTGGAAAGACTCCTCGGATTCGGTGATGCACGCCGATGGCGCGCTCGCCACCGGGCCGATCGCGCTGTGCGAGGTGCAGGCCTATGTCTATGCCGCAAAGCGCGAAGGCGCCGCATTGGCCGCGGCCCTAGGCCATCACGGCCGTGCGTCGGAATTGCGCGACGCCGCCGAAAAAATGCG
Organism: Alphaproteobacteria bacterium; assembly: GCA_013697055.1. Lineage (GTDB taxonomy): Bacteria > Pseudomonadota > Alphaproteobacteria > Micropepsales > Micropepsaceae > Rhizomicrobium. The sequence continues at coordinate 10,782 of JACCXK010000023.1, read as the reverse complement.
CCTGGCCTTTGAGGAGAAATTCTGGCTGGAGGAACTTGGCACCTATGCCCTCGCGCTGGACGGCGCCAAGCGGCCTTGCCGGGTGCGAAGCTCCAATGCCGGGCAGGTGCTGGCCAGCGGCATCGCCGCGCCGGAACGGGCGCAGGCCGTGGCCGCGAGTTTGATGGCGCCGGAAATGTTCTCGGGCTGGGGGGTGCGCACATTGTCTGCGGATGCGCCGCGCTTCAATCCCATGTCCTATCACAATGGCTCGGTGTGGCCGCACGACAATGCCCTGATCGCGCTGGGTCTGTCGCGCTACGGCCTCAAGCGCGGCGCTTCGGCGATTTTCGAGGGCCTGTTCGATGCCGCCACGCATATGGAGATGATGCGCTTCCCCGAACTGTTCTGCGGCTTTCCCCGCCGGCGCGGCATCGCGCCGGTGCTCTATCCGGTGGCCTGCGCGCCGCAAGCCTGGGCCAGCGTGGTGCCGTTCGCGCTGCTGCAGGCCTGCCTGGGACTGGAGCTGTGCCATGCGCGGCGCGAGATCCGCTTCAACAATCCGCAGCTGCCCAAATTCCTGGAAGAGATTCAGATCAATGACCTGGCGCTGGCCGGCGCCAGCGTGAACCTGCGCCTGCGCCGCAGCGGCGCGCACACCGAAGTCGCCATCGTCTCGCAACGCGGCGATATTTCGATCAAGATTACACAGTAAGAAAAGTGGCGGATGTTTCTGTTGCCCGGTACATCCACCAAAACCGCGCTTGGCTAACCGAAGTTAGGCAGCGAGGGCCATTTCATTATCGTTGGCACCTAAACAATAGTCCGATGACGGCGGAACCATACCGGGCAAAAGAACTGCCTTTACACATCCGTCGATCCTGTTTCGCCCCCACAAAAACCCATCCAAGAATGGGCTTATGGTGGAGGCGCCGGGTACTGCCCCCGGGTCCGGGCTGCTTATTACACAGTCGTTTATCGCCATAGTCTTCCGGGCGAACCCGGCGAGCGTTGCTAATATAGGCGCTGGGGGTTAAGAATTGAAGGCGCGAGATTTGTTGACTTTAAAAGGCCGCTGCGCCATGGAGTTCCCATGATCCACGCTGTGAAAACCAACGCCCAACAAACCCGTCTTTTGGCGGGAATTGCGCGCGCGCGAGGATCACGGGGCTAAAAAAGCTTCCATTCCTGGTGTCCACAACCCCGCCCTTCCGGCGGGGTTTTTTGTTGCCCGGAGAACGGGCAGAAAGGCTGACGATGTTTTCCAGTGAAGACGAAATCCACCATCTGGGCGAAGGGCTGATGGCCTGCAGCCTGAGACGCGAGGAATGGACCCACACCGCCCATTTCGCCGCGGCGCTGTGGCTGATGCGCTATCGCACCGAGCTGGAGCCGGCGATAGCAATGCCGGGGCTGATCCGTGCTTTCAATGAAGCGGTGGGCGGGGTGAACAGCGACACGGCCGGCTATCACGAGACCATCACCCTGGCCTCGCTGCGGGCGGCGCGTGGCGTGTTCGACAGTTTTCCCGCCGATGTCCTGGTCTGGCGGATCGTCAACGCCCTGATGAAGACCAATTTCGCCAACCCCAACTGGCTGCTGGAATATTGGACGCGAGACCGCCTGATGTCGGTGGATGCGCGCCGCGCATGGCTGGAGCCCGACCTCAAACCCCTGCCATTCTGAGCCGAATCCGCTAGAATTTGCCGATGCAGCAATATCTCGACCTTCTCCGGCTGGCGCGCGATACGGGCGTGGAAAAGACCGACCGCACCGGCACCGGCACGCGCTCGATCTTCGGCCACCAGATGCGCTTCAACCTGGCCGATGGCTTTCCGCTAGTCACCACCAAGAAGGTGCATCTGAAGTCCATCATCTATGAGCTGCTGTGGTTCCTGCGCGGCGAGACCAATGTCCATTGGCTGCAGGAACATGGCGTCAGCATCTGGGACGAGTGGGCCGACGCCAATGGCGAGCTGGGTCCGGTCTATGGCTATCAGTGGCGCAGCTGGCCGAGCCAGAGCGACGGCACCATCGACCAGATCGCGAACCTGATCCGCGACATCAAGAAAAATCCGGACTCGCGCCGCCTGATCGTCACCGCCTGGAATCCGGCCGATGTGCCCAAGATGGCGCTGCCGCCCTGCCATTGCCTGTTCCAGTTCTATGTCGCGGACGGCAAGCTGTCGTGCCAGCTCTACCAGCGCTCCGCTGACATCTTTTTGGGCGTGCCTTTCAACATTGCCTCCTACGCCTTGCTCACCATGATGGTGGCGCAGGTGACGGGGCTGAAGCTGGGCGACTTCGTGCACAGCTTCGGCGATGCGCACCTTTATCTGAACCATCTCGACCAGGCGAACGAGCAGCTTTCCCGCAAGCCCTATTCCTTGCCGGTGATGAAGCTGAATCCGGCGGTGACGGACCTCTTCGACTTCCAGTATGCGGATTTCACCCTGGAAAATTACCAGGCCCATGCCGGGATCAAGGCGCCGATAGCGGTTTAGAGGCCGGATTTGACAAAGCCGGGGTGGGGCTTAAAAGACCGCCTAGTTTTTAATTGTCGCGCAATTTACCGGGACTTCGTCCCGGATTGCGCTCCTGGAGACTTTCCATGGCAACCGAAGACGTTCAGGGCAAGGACGAATCCAAGCTGGCCAATGGCGGCGGGGCGTTTCCCTTCTGGGTGTCGGTCGCGATCGTCGCCGCCTTGTTCGCAGGCTTGGTCGGCATTGTTTATGGCTTGATCCGGCTTTTCTCCTAGACGCTTTCGCTTTCAGTCCTTTCCGGTCTAGCCTCCTCGCAAAAATCAGGAGGGGACAATGAAGCTTTTCATCCCGCTTGCCCTGGCCTTGGCGCTATCGGCGCCCGCCTCGGCCCAGATCGTCCGCCATCCCGCCACCAAGGAGGATGCGCGGCCCAACGATCCCAAGGTGCCGGACTCCTATGTGCTGAGCGGCAAGTTCGACCGTGTGCTGGTGCTGCGCGCCAAGAACAAGACCGACCTCCTCACCGAGATGGAAAAGCAGGTCAAGGCGCAGAACATCAGGAATGCGGTGATCCTGTCCGGCATCGGCTCGGTGCGCGGCTACCGCTTCCACAATGTGACGGGGCGCGACTATCCGGTGCCCGACATGTTCGTCAGCGCCCCCAACACCCCGGCCGATTTCATCGCCATGAACGGCTATGTGGTGAACGGTGTCATCCACGCCCACATCATCCTGGCGCTGGGCGACAACAAGGGCACCACCGTCTCCGGCCACCTGGAAAAAGGCACCGAGGTGCTGACCTTCGCCATCGTCACCCTGGGCGTGATGAACACCGACCTTGGGCGCGTAGACGACCTAACGTATCGTTGAGGTCGGTAAGTCGTTTCAGTTTGATTGTCCAACTCACCATGGCCGGCCTTGAGCCGGCCATCCAGAGTCACAAGCACCGTGTTGGTTGCCCTGGATGGGCGGGTCAAGCCCGCCCATGGAGAACTAAAAATTAGCCCTAGTTCTTCGGCAGCGCAAACACCATCAAACTGTCGCCGCCGGCCGGGCTGGCGAGATAAGAGCCGCCCGTCGCCACCACCGCCACATATTGCCGCCCGTCCTTGCCCTGATAGGTGACGGGCGTGGCATGGGCGGAATAATCCAGTTTGGTGGTCCACAATTCCTTGCCGGTCTTGCTGTCAAAGGCGCGGAAACGCTGGTCGTCGGTGCCGCCGATGAAGGTCACGCCGCCGGCGGTGACGATCGGCCCGCCATTGCTGGGACGCCCGGTGTCCTTTTTGCCTTCGGGCAACAGGTCCGAAATGCCCAGCGGCACCTGCCAGGCGATGTCGCCGCTATTGACGTTGACGGCGGTGAGCATGCCCCAGGGCGTTGTCTGGCAATACAGATGCGTCTTGGCATCCCAGAAACGCGCCGACGTCATGTTCCATTCGCCGTCGGCGGCCTTCACCAGTTTTTCGACATAGCCGAAATTGTTGGTGTTGACGATGAACAGGCCCAGCTTGGGATCGAAGGCGCCGCCGGCCCATTCCGGTCCGCCTTCGCCGCCGGGAAAGCGGATGATGGCGTGATCTGAGGGAATGGGCTCGAAGCGCACCGAACCCGTCAGGTGATCCTTGTCGATCAGCGCCTGGCAGGCGGCATGCAGCTCCGGCGTCAGGTCGGCGACTTGGTTCAGGGCAAAGCTGCTGCGCGCCAGTTGCGGCGGCTTGTTGGGAATGGGCTGGGTGGGTGAGGCGGTCTCGCTGGCCACGGGCGAAGGCGGCACTGGTGTTTCGGTAACGCCGAAGATCGGCTCGCCGGTGACGCGATTCAAAATGAACAGCAGCGCGCTCTTGTTCATCACCGCGATGGCGGGAATGTGCTTGCCGTCTTTATTCACCTCCAGCAGCACCGGCGGCGTGTCCAAATCATAGTCCCAGATGTCGTGATGCACCGCCTGGTAGTGCCACAGATATTTGCCGGTGTTGGCGTCCACCGCCACCAAACTGTCGCTGAACAGGTTGGCACCCTTGTGGTCGCCGCCATAGCGGTCGAAGGTCGGCGCCCCGAACGGCAGATAGGCGATGCCGCGCTTGGCATCAATGGTCAGCATGTTCCAGACATTGACGCCGGAGCGCTGCTGCCAGCCGTCATCTTCCCAGGTCTCGTGGAATTTCTCGCCGGGCTTGGGAATAGAATGGAAGGTCCAGGCCAGCTTGCCCGTGACCACGTCCCAGGCGCGCACGTCGCCGGCCGCGCCCTTGGACGGGGCTTCCTGCACCCGGCTGCCGATGATGGCGAGGTTCTTGTAGATGTCGGGCGGCGAGGAATAGCCGTAATAGGCATTCGGCAACCCGTTCATGATCTCGGGCGTCTTGGTGTCGACGATGCCGTCGGTGCCGAAGCCCTTGGCCGGCGCGCCCGTCTTCGCATCCAGCGCGATCAGTTTGCCCTGCGTGCTGCCGAAAATGATGCGCGGGGCATGTGCGCCGTCGCCGGGCCAATAGCCCAAACCGCGGAAGGGCGGCTGGTCGGTGCCGGGAAGCTGCCAGGCCCAGATCTGCTTGCCGCTGGTGGCGTCCAGCGCCACCACCCGGCCATAGGGCGTGCCCAGATACAGCCTGTTCTTCACGACCAGCGGCGTGGTGGTGGAGGTGGGTACGCGCCCGCTCGTCTTGACGTCGGGCGTCGGGTTCATGTGATAGGTCCAGGCCGGCGTCAGCTTGCTGACATTCTCCGGCGTGATCTGGGTCAGGGGCGAAAAGCGCCCGCCGCCGGCGTCATGGCCATAGGACACCCAGTCGCCGGGCGCAGCATGGGAAGCGGCCAAATTCAAAGAGAGGGGCAGGGCGAGCAGCCCGATCATCAGCTTTTTCATGTGCATTCCCTCGTTAACGGCAGGCGCGGGGCAGTCCCTTGCGGATCAGGGCCGGCAGTTCCGCGACACTGGGTAAGACGGCGCTGCTCTTCTCTTCCCGCAAGCGGCTTTCCGTCGCGGCCCCCGAATACACCCCGACCACCGCGCCCATGCCGCCATTGTTGCCGGCCTGCAGGTCCAGCACCGTATCGCCCACCGCCAGCACCTGGGCGGTGTCGTTGACATGGGCCGCTTCCATGGCGCGGAACAGCATGTAGGGCGCGGGCCGCCCATCCACGACATCGTCGCTGGTGATGCTGGCGACGAAATAATGCTGCCAACCCAGATGCGACAGCACCTGGGTGGTGAGCGGACGGTCGAAGCCGGTGGTGGTGGCCAACAGCAGCTTCATGGCGGCCAGTTCCTGCAGCACCTTTTCCGCGCCGGGGATCGGCTGCACATTCTGATAGGCCTTGGAGACCGTGGCGGTGAAGTCGGCATAGATCGCCTCTTCCAGCGCCGTGCGGCCGTTGGCGGGACCGCGGTCCTCGACAAAGTGCTTGACCATGCCGCGCTTGGAGGCGCCGCGCCAACCGCTGAATTCCTGCGGCGTAATGGTGATGCCCTTGCGGGAAAATGCGCCCAGCATGGCGTCGGGTACTTCGCCATGATCACCGATCAAGGTGCCGCCGATATCCAGCACCACCAGCTTCAGCGCGATCGGCGATGCGCTGCCCGAGGGCTGGGCCGCGGCGCCGCCTGCTACCAAGCTCCCGGCCAGCGCCGGAAGGACGCCGCGCCGCGAGAATCTCATTGGCCCATCTCGTCTTCCTGATAGACCTTGATGATCTCGTCGAAATTCTTTTCCGCCTTGAAGCCCGCCTTGTCGGCGGCCTTGGCGTCATAACGACCGGCCCAGCCCTGCACGATCTTGGCGACGAAGGGATCATCGACGCGCCTGATCAGCGCCACTGCCGCATCGCCAGCCGCCTTCTTCAACGCCGCGATCTGTTCGCCCACCGTGGCCGAGACACCCGGCATGGTCATGGAGCGCTGCACGCCGAGCTGCGCGGTATCGATGGTGGCAGCGGTGATGAAAAAGCCGACCGCAGCGCGCGGGGAGGCGAACCAGTGCCGCACCTCATCGCCCACCGGCAGTGGCGCTTCCTGGCCGGCCAGCGGTTCGCGCAATATGCCGGAGAAGAAACTGGACGCCGCCTTGTTGGGTTTGCCGGGGCGGATGCAGATGGTGGGCAGGCGCACGCCGACGCCGTCGAGATAACCCTTGCGGCTGTAATCGGCCAGCATCAGTTCGGTCATCGCCTTCTGGGTGCCATAGCTGGTGCTGGGGGTGAGCGCGAAATTATCCGGGATGGAGTCGGGGAAGGGCGGGCCGTACACCGCCAGGGTCGAGGCGAAAACAAAGCGCGGCTTGTAGGGCGCCGATTGGCTTTCCAGGCGGATGGCCTCGAGCAGCGACCAGCTGCCGTTGAAGTTGATGTTGTAGCCTTTCTCGAAATTGGCTTCCGCATCGCCCGACACGATGGCGGCCAGATGGAAGATCACATCGGGGCGTTCCGCGATCAGGGTGGTGGACACGCCGGGTTCGGAAAAATCGGTGACGATCGGCCTGGTGTCCTTGGGCGCGCCGGCCGGAATGGGAGATTCCACCACATCCACCAGGATCAGGCTCTCGATCGGCTTGCCGCCCAGGCTTTTGCCCGCAACCAGGCGCTCCACCAGCTTGCGGCCGATCATGCCGCCCGCGCCCGTAACCAGAATTTTCATGACAATTTTCCGCGTGATTTCTGGCGCGACATTCCCAAGAAGGGAACCGGATAACAAGTATGCTGCTATGCAACATCAGATGCGAGTTTGTCGCAGTTTTCCAGCCTTTGACGCGCCTGTGCCCGGGGGATAGCGTCCCTCAAAATCGGGCTGGAATCGGCCCGCTGGGGAAGGGACTTGGTTTTGACTTATAAATTTGGTCGCACGCCCTACGGCTTCACTTCGCTCGCCTGGTCGATGCTCCCGCGCCTTGCGCTGGCCTTGGTTTGCTTTCCGTTCGCCGCGTTTGCGCAGCTGCCCAGCCCCTATGGTGCGCCTGAACATCAGTGGGCGACCCCGCCGGCCGGTGCACCCTGGGGTTCGAGCGCCGGCATCGAACGCGGTCCGCATGGCGAGATCTGGGCGATCGACCGTTGCGGCGCCAACAGCTGCGACGGCTCGGACAAGGCGCCCATCGTGCAGCTCGACGTAGGCACCGGCAAAGCGGTCAAGAGCATCGGCGCCGGCCTGTTCGTGTTTCCGCATGGCCTGCATGTCGATGCCCGCGGCAATGTCTGGGTCACCGACGGCGCCATCAGCAAGGATGGCAGCAAAGGCCTCACCGTCATCAAGCTGTCGCCCGACGGCAAGGTGCTGATGACTATCGGCACGCCCGGCCAGCGCGGCGACGATGACACCCATCTCAACTCGCCCAGCGATGTGACCACCGCCCCCAATGGCGACATCTTCGTCACCGACGGCCATGCCCCCATTGCGCCCTTCATTCCACCGAACCTGGACATGCGCGTCATGAAGTTCGACGCGCATGGCAAGTTCATCAAGCAATGGGGCAAGGCGGGATCAGGACCATCCGAGTTCAGCAATCCGCATGCCCTGGCGTTTGACACCAAGGGCCGGCTATATGTCGCCGACCGCGCCAACAACCGCATCCAGATCTTCACCCAGGACGGCAAGCTGGTCAGCGAATGGAAGCAGTTCGGCCGTCCGTCCGGCTTCTACATCACCGGCGACAGGCTTTATGCCATCGACGCCGATTCCACCCAGGCCATTCATCCCGGCTGGAAAAAAGGCGTGTGGATCGGCAGCATTTCCAGTGCCAAGGCGGAAGCCTTTGTGCCCGACGACCAGGCCGGCGAAGCCGTGGTGGTCGCCCCCAACGGCAACATGTATGGCGCGGTGAACGTGGTGCCGCGCGGCATTACCAAATACCCGAAACAGTAGTGACCCGGAGGTTCGCCATGAGCGACAGCAGACGCAATTTTCTCTTTAAAACGGTGGGCGCTTCCAGCGCCGCTTGGCTGACGGCCAACTGGCCGGCAGAGGTCGCGGCGGCGGAGAAGGCCCAAGCCATGGGCGCTTTCACCTATTTCAGCCGCGAACAGGCGGGCGAAGTGGATACCATGGCGGCCCAAATCTATCCCACCACAGACACGCCCGGCGCGCGCGAGGCCCAGGTGATCTACTTCATCGACCTGGCGCTGGTGACCTTCGCCCAGGACAAGCAGGACATTTACACCAAAGGCCTGGCAGAGTTTTCCAGCCATACCGGCGGCCGGCCGCTCGGCACCTTGTCGGCCGACCAGCAGATCCAGGCGCTGACCGCGATCGAGAAGACGCCTTTCTTCAAGACGGTGCGCGACCACACCATCATGGGCATGTTTGCGGCGCCTCAGCATGGCGGCAACTTCAAGAAGATTGGCTGGACCCAGATCGGTTATGACGACAGCCTGAATTTCCGCGCCCCGTTCGGCGCTTATGACAAAGCTGAGGGAACCTGGTGATGAAAAAGTTCAACCCCTCCGAAGAAGTGGATTTCGTGGTCATCGGTTCCGGCGCGGCCGGCGGCGTGATGGCCAAGCAGCTGGCGCAAGCCGGTTTCTCCGTCGTGGTGATGGAGCAGGGCAATTGGGGCGCTTATGGCCATGAGCAGGACTATACCAAGGACGAGCTCTCCAACCGCTTTCCCACCGAACAGGACATGCTGCTGAGCGATCCCAAGCTTCAGCGCAACACCTTCCGCCGCAACGCCAGTGAAAAAGCGGTGGCGGGCAACCACAATTACGGTTGCGTGGTCGGCGGCGGCACCATCACCTATGGCGCTTCGAGCTGGCGTCATCTGCCTTACGAGTTCAACGAAGCCAGCAAGTTCGGCACCATGAAGGGCACCGGCATCGCCGACTGGCCCGTCAGCTATGACGAGATCGAGCCTTATTACACCCAGGCCGAATGGGAAATCGGCATCAGCGGCCCCAACCTCAAGACGCCGCTGATCGCGCCCATGTCCAAGCCTTATCCTTGCCGGCCGCTGCCGCTGAAAAGCTCCGGCGCGCTGGTGCAGAAGGCGGCCGCCAAGCTGGGCCTGGTGGTGACGCCCAATGTCGCGGCCATCATCACCGAGCCCTATAACGGACGCTCGGGCTGCATCAATTGCGGCGCCTGTTCCGGCTATGGCTGCCAGACCAAGGCGCGGTCCTCCTCGGCGGTGGCGCTGCTGCCCATCGCGGTGGCGACCGGCAATTGCGAAATCCGCGTCCAGTCCTATGTGCGCGAGATCAATGTCGATGCCGGCGGCAAGGCCACCGGCGTTACCTACTTCGACAAGGCCAACAACAACCGCGAAATCTTCCAGAAGGCCAAGTGCGTGGTGTTGTCGGCCAATGGCACGGAAACCCCGCGCCTCTTGCTGTTGTCCAAGTCCAACCGTTTCCAGAACGGCTTGGCCAACTCCAACGGCATTGTCGGCAAGTATCTTATGAGCGGCAATGGCGGCGGCGCGTCCGGCCTCTTCGACCAGCCCCTGAACGAGTACAAGGGCGCGGTGACGGGCGCGGCGGTGCTGTCCTATGTGCCCAATGACGTGAAGAATCGCGGCTTCTATGGCGGTGGCCGCATGACGGCGCGCGGCCAGATGTCGCCGATGCAGTACGGCCTGGCGGGCCCGCATGGCGCGCCGAGCTGGGGCGCCGGCTTCAAGAAGGCGCTGATGGAGCAGGCCAATCGCCGCCTGACGATGGTCAACTTCATTTCCCAGTTGCCGGTCGAGACCAACACCATCGACCTGGATCCGGATGTGAAGGACGCCTGGGGCCTGCCCGCCATGCGCATCACTTCCACCAGCCATGAGAACGACTTCAAGGCGATGCAGTTCTTCATCGACAAGTCGGCTGAGATTCTCAAGGCGGCAGGCGCCACCGAAGTGTGGACGGACCAGGTGAATGACAGCAGGGGCGGGGCGCATGCCCGCGGCACCTGCCGCATGGGCAATGATCCCAAGTCCAGTGTCGTGAACAAGTATCACCGCGCCCATGACGTGCCCAACCTGTTCGTGGTGGACGGCTCAAGCTTCGTCACCGGCGGCCGCAACCATCCCACCATGACCATCTCAGCGCTGGCCTATCGCTGCGCCGATCACCTGGTGAAGGCGGCGAAAACCGGCAACGTCACGATCTGATTTTGCGACATGAACAATGGGCGCTCCCTCGCGGGGGCGCCCATTGTCTTTGCGCGTCCGCCGCCGCATGCTTGGGGTGCTGGAAAGAGGACACGGCCATGCTGTCAACGCGCGTCGGCTTCATTGTCGCTGCATTCCTGCTTCTGCCGCTGCCGGCCCTGGCGCAGTTGCACTCCGTCATAAACGGCGCGATGCCGGCGCTGCCGGGCGATCCGGACAAGGATGACAAC
>JACCXK010000001.1 GCA_013697055.1 Alphaproteobacteria bacterium | reverse complement strand
ACTCTGGCCCCGCCGCGCCCAAGCCGGCGCCTCCTGTTGCGGCGCCCAAGGCCGCCACCTCGCCGCCGCCCGCCATGAAACAGGCGATGATCCCGCCCCCTGCCGCCGCGACCGCAACCGGTGCGCCGCGCAGCTTGGCCGCTCCGGCTGCCGCACCCACCGTGGCTCCCGCGACGTCGGCGCCAAAGCCCGTGGTGGCAGCCCCCGCCACCAGCGGCGGAATCGTGCTGCAGATCGGCGCCTATAAGAGCCAGGCCGACGCCGACACCGCCTGGAAGACCTACAAGGCCAAGCATTCCGCCTTGCTGTCGGGCTATTCCAGCGACGTCCAGCAGGCCGATCTGGGCGAGAAGGGCACCTGGTACCGCCTCAGGATCGGCGGCCTGTCCAACAAGGAAGTGGCCATAGGCTTGTGCGACCGGCTCAAGGCCGACGGCGGCGCCTGCATCCTGGGTAAATAGCCATCATGCGCAGTCGCGCCATTTATGGCTGCGCCGGCACCAGCCTGTCGGCGGCGGAGCGGGATTTCTTCCGCGACGTGAAGCCGTGGGGCTTTATTCTCTTTGCACGGAACATTAGCGACTCGGACCAAGCCAAAGCTCTGGTTGAACAATTGCGCGACACGGTCGGCGACAGCCAAGCGCCGGTCCTGATCGACCAGGAAGGCGGCCGGGTAGCCCGGCTGAAGCCGCCCCAGTGGCGGACCCGGCCCCCGGCCTCCGTGTTCGGGGCACTCCATGCCAGCAACCCGGAGGCCGCCCGCGAAGCCACCTATCTCAACGCCCGGTTGATCGCCCATGACCTTGCCGGCCTGGGGATCAATGTGGACTGCCTGCCGGTGCTGGACGTGCCGGTTCCAGGCGCCCATGACATTATCGGCGACCGGGCTTTCGCCACCGATCCGGCCACCATCATCGCCCTGGGCAAGGCCCAGATCGAAGGACTGATGGACGGGGGCGTGCTGCCGGTGATGAAGCATATTCCGGGGCACGGCCGGGCAGGGGCCGACAGCCATCTGGCGCTGCCCCGGGTATCGGCCACCGCTGCGGAGCTTTCCGCCAGCGATTTTGTCACCTTCCGCAGCCTGTCCCAATGCCCGATCGCGATGACGGCGCATGTGGTTTATGAGTCGATTGATCCACAGCGTCCTTGCACCACCAGCCCCAAAGTCATTCGGGATGTGATACGCGGTGAGATAGGATTTGACGGGCTTTTGATGTCGGACGACCTTTCCATGAAGGCGCTCGACGGGCCCCTGTCGGTGCGCGCCAGACAGGCCCTTTTTGCGGGCTGCGACCTGGCGCTTCACTGCAATGGCGATATGGAAGAAATGCGCGAAGTGGCGTCGGAAGTGAAAGAACTGGAAGGCCAATCTCTCAGGCGCAGCCGGCAGGCGCTGGCGCATCTGTCCGTACCCATTTCATCTGAAAGAGGGGCATTTGACCCCGCCGCCGCCGAGGCCCGTTTGGCCACCCTGTTGGGAGCCGCCGCATGACACAGGCCGAGAATTTCGACGATTTTGAATCCGCCGCCATCGTGCGCGACGACGAAGCATTGCTGGTACAGGTGGACGGTTTTGAAGGTCCGCTCGACCTTCTGCTCACCCTGGCGCGCAACCAGAAGGTCGATATCGCCAAGATCTCGATCCTCAAGCTGGCCGACCAGTATCTGGAGTTCATCGAGAGCGCCAAGAAGCTGAACCTGGAGCTGGCGGCCGATTACCTGGTGATGGCAGCCTGGCTGGCCTATCTGAAATCCCGCCTGGTCCTGCCGCAGGAAAAAGGCCCCGACGGCGAACCCACCGCCGACGAAATGGCCACCCGGCTGCGCTGGCGGTTGCAGCGTCTGGACGCCATGCGCGCCGCCTCCACCCGGCTGATGGGCCGCGAACGGCTGGACCGCGATGTGTTCGGCCGCGGCGACCCGGAGCCGGTTAATGTGATCAAGCTGCGGACGTACAAAGACACGATGTACGACCTGCTGACCGCCTACGCGACCGACCGGGCGCGCAAGCTGGGGGGCAAGACCTATCGTCCCGAGATGGCGCCGGTGCTGGCCATCGAGGAGGCACGCGAACGGCTGGAACGGATGCTGGGCCGGATTTCCGACTGGAGCGCTCTGACCACCCTGTTGCCGTTTGAATGGACGGGTGGGGCCCGGCGCCGTTCTGCGGTGGCATCCACCCTCTTGGCCGCCCTGGAAATGGCCCGGGACGGCAAGGTGGAATTGCAGCAGATGGCGCCCTTCGCCGAAATCTTCGTGCGCGACGGGCGGCGAGGGCCCGATACAACGACTTCTGAGGCGTCCGCGCCGGGAGCATGACATGAGCAGCGTAGCCAAGATGATTGAGACGATCGAAAACGAGATGGACGCCGAGAGCCCCGAAGCCAATCCCGAACATCTGCGGATGGTCGAAGCGCTGCTGTTCGCGGCCTCCGAACCGCTGGATCAAAAGGCACTGTCAACATCTCTGCCGGAAGGCGCAGATTTGCCGGGCCTGCTCAAGGCGCTTGAAGCGGCCTATGAGAAGCGCGGCGTAAACCTTTGCCGTGTCGCCGGAAAATACCAGTTCCGCACCGCTAGCGACCTGGCCTTCCTGCTGCGCAAAGAGCAGCCGGAACAGAAGCGCCTGTCCAAGGCCGCCATCGAAACCCTGTCGATCATCTCCTACCACCAGCCCGTCACCCGGGCCGAGATCGAGGATATCCGGGGTGTGGCCATGTCCAAGGGGACCATCGACATCCTGATGGAGATCGGCTGGATCAAGATCAGGGGCAGGAAGCGCACCCCCGGCCGCCCGGTCACCTACGGCACCACAGAGGCCTTCCTGGTCCAGTTCGGGCTGGAAAGCGTCGCCCACCTGCCGGGCCTGGACGAGCTCAAGGCCGCCGGCTTCCTGGAAGCCATTCCGCCCTCCGGCTTCGACGTGCCCAACCCGTCCGACGAATTGTCGGCCGACGAGGATCCCTATGATCCCAACGAGCCGGAAATGGCGACGGGCAGCGTGAACCTGGACGAAGCCTAGTACGGCTAAAGGACGGCGTGGACCTCCAGGCCCTCTACAATCAGGCAACGACCGCACACCGGCAGGGCGACCTGGCCGGGGCCGAGCAGGCCTATCTGCGCCTGTTGGCGGCGGTGCCCAACAACCCGCAGATCCGCCATCCCCTTGGCGTGCTGCGCGCGCAGCAGGGCCGCGTTGACGAGGCGCTTGCGCTGCTGGAAGGCTTGCTGGCGGAAATCCCGTCCGATGCTGGCCTCCTGAAGGACTATGCCCTGGCGCTGGCCGGCGCCGGGCGCGATCAGGAGGCGCTGGCGGTGTTTGATCGGGCGCTCAACCTGGTGCCGGGCGATCAGGAACTGGTCCGGCTGCGCATCGATGTGCTGCTGCGCCTGGGGCGCCACGCAGATGTGCTGGCCGCCAGCGACCAGCCGTTCGCCTCGCGCCCCCAGGACCTCATCCTTCTGCATCAGCGCGGCCGGGCGCTGGCGGGTCTTGGCCGTCATGCCGAGGCGGAGGCCTGCTTCGCGCGCATTCTGGAACGCAAGCCGGACTCCGAGGCCGCGCTGTATGACCGGGGAACCGCATTGGCGGCGCAGCACCGGATCGCCGAATGGTTCGCGTCCTTCCACACTTTCGCGCAGCGGGCGGCGCCGCCGCCTGGCGGCGGCAGCACACTGGCGCGCCATGATGCCGAGCAACAGGCCTGGCAACGGGAGCAGGGCATCTCACCCCGGCGCGGGCTGCATATTGAAGGCGGCGCGCGGCTGGAAGGCCCCGCGGTCAATCCCGTCAATGCCGGGGATGCGGCGCGGCAATGGCGCGAAAATCTTCCGCAGGTCGTGGTGGTCGACAATCTCCTGACCGATGAAGCGCTGGCCGCATTGCGCCGCTTCTGCCTGGGTTCGACCGTGTGGCGCACCGGCTATGACAGCGGCTATCTGGGCGCCTTTCCCGAGCACGGCTTTTCCGCAGCCCTGCTGGCGCAGATCGCGGAGGAATTTCGCGAGGTTTTTTCCGCGATATGCCGCGAGCTTCCCCTGAAATATGCCTGGGCCTTCAAGTATGACAGCAGCATGGAAGGCGTCCACATCCATGCCGATGATGCGATCGTGAACGTCAATTTCTGGATCACGCCGGACGAGGCCAACCTCGATTCCGAAAGCGGCGGGCTTCTGGTATGGGACGTGGCGGCGCCGCGGAACTGGGATTTCACGAAATTCGGCAGCGAACAGGCTGCCACCCGCGATTTTCTGGCGCAAAACAACGCCGGCGCGATCACCGTGCCTTATCGCGCCAACCGGGCGGTTATTTTCGATTCACAGCTTCTTCACCAGACCAACAAGGTCCGGTTCCGGCCCGGCTATTCCAACCGGCGCATCAACGTCACGTTGCTTTATGGCGAGCGGAACGCACCCGGCTAACGGAAGCGCCCTTGCCCTGGGTAAGGGGAAAAATCAGCATGTATCCCGATCTGGGCCGCCCTGCTAAAAATGCCCGCAAGGAGAAATTCGGCTTTGCTGTTCCTTGCGCTTGATATCGTCACCATCGTTTGCAACCTCCTTTTCGGAGCCCGCGTGCTGGCGCGCCATCCGCGCAATATCAGCGCGCAGATCGCGGCGCTGATTGCCTTCAACACGATCTGCCACATCCTGCTGTCGCGCCAGGAGTATGGCTACTGGATCGCCGCGCCCTATCAGTTCCATGTTGGCGACTGGGCGCCGGTCTTGAACTTCGCGCGCAATTTGACGCCGGGATTGTTCATGGTCCTCTGCTTCACCCTGTTCGCGGACAGGCAGCGCTTTCCCCGTTGGCTCATCTTGGCTCATCGCGCTTTTCGCATTCGAAACCCTTCTGGAAGGCCCGGGCCGCTGGTTCCTGCCGCTGACCGGTGTTTTGGGCGACCTGGAATTGCGCGTCATTCCAGCGATCCTGCAAACGATTTTCGCGGGCTTTTCGCTCTATTGGTCGCTCGCCAACTGGTCGGGCGATCTGGTCGAAACCCGCCTGCGCGCGCGCATCGTGCTGGCGAGCGTCATTGCCCTGAACATGATCGGTTCCAGCCTGCTGCTGCGGGTGCTTGCGCAGGACAGCATCGCCAATTACTACGGCCATGTCGCCTTCACCGCCGTCAACCTGGCGGTCCTGCTATTTTTGCTGGTGTTCCTGTCGGACGAGAGCCTGGCGGTGCCGCTGAAGACGAAACAGGCGCTGGTCCGCCCCCTGCCTTCGACGTCCTTGCCGGAAACGGACCCCGCAACGGCCAAACTGCTCGAATTGCTGGAGCACGGCCATATCCACCGCCGGCCAAGCCTGACCCTGAAAGAACTGGCGGATGCGATGCAGCTTCCCGAATACCGGCTGCGCAAGCTGATTCACGAACGGCTGGGCTACCAGAATTTTAACGCGTTCCTGCACGATTACCGTATCCGGGATGCCTGCCGGCAATTGCGCGACCCGGCCATGACGCGCGTCCCCATCCTGACGATTGCGCTGTCCACCGGCTATCAGTCCATCAACACCTTCAATCGGGGCTTTCGCGAGATCATGGGCATGCCCCCCTCCGCCTATCGTTCGCTGGGAGGAGAGAAAGCCCGGGAATTGTCCGGAAAAATCTTACCACAATCGCCATAACGATCCCAATTTCATGAATCGGGGAGGGCTTTCGAGAAATCGGGAAGCCGGATTGCCGCTTTTGCGGCAGGGGAGGTCTCGCGACCATGAGGCGTCAAGGGCGCGCTCACCGGAAAGACCCGCACATGAAATATTTTCCGCTGCTCTGGGCGGCGCTGATGCGCAGGAAGGCGCGTTTGCTGCTCACCGTGATGTCGGCCATCATGGCGTTCACGCTTTTCGGCATGATGGCGGGCTTCAAGGCCAGTCTGGACCGCGAGATCGGTCTGGCGCGGGCCGACCGCATCTTCGTCATGCCGCGCTTCGGCTTCGAGGAATTGCCTGAAAGCCTGAAGCAGAAACTGACTGCCATTCCCGGCGTGGCCAAAGTCACCGCGCAGAACACTGTGGAAGGCTATTACTGCGATCCCCACAATCCCGCTGTCGCCATGGCCGTCGATCCCGATGTGCGCGGCGTATGGCCGGAACTTTCGGTCAGTGCGGCACAGCTCGCGGCGCTGAGCCAGGATCAGACCGCCGTCTTTCTGACCCGCGGCTATGCAAGGCGTTTCGACAAGAAAGTGGGCGACATGTTTCCCATCAAGGCGCCCGACCGGCAGCGCGAAGATGGCGGCCAGACCTGGGCGTTCCATGTCATCGGCATCATCAACGACATGCACACCCAACCCGGCGGCTTCGCATTGACCAGCCTGAAAGGCGTCGACCAGGCCAAAGCGGAAAGCGACCGCTACAAGGGCGGCATTTTCCGCGTGCTGGCGGCCGATCCGCGCCAGGGCGAAGCCCTGGCCCGGCGCATCGACCGGAATTTGGCCAATTCCGCCACGCCCACGCGTTCTTTCACCGAAAAAAGCGCCTATCAGAATGCCTTCGCCGGTTCCGGAATTGATATCGGCTTCCTCATCGAGTCGATTGCCGGCGCCGGCCTGTTCATGATCCTGTTTCTGGTCGGCAATTCCATCGCCCAGTCGGTGCGCGAGCGCAGCGTCGAATTCGCGGTCCTGAAGACCATCGGCTTTTCCGACGCCGGCATCATCCTGCTGGTCGCCGCCGAAGCCATGACGCCTTGCCTGATGGGGGCGGCGCTGGGCACCGGCGTTGCCGCGGGCTTCGCTTCCATTTTCCCGCGCCTGGTTCCACCCGGGGTTGGCGTGCCGGCGCCGGCGGTCAATCCCGCCGTCGCGGTCTATGCCCTGGCGGCGGCCGCTCTTGTCGCGACGCTTGCCGCCGCAATTCCCGCCGGCCGCATCGCGCGCACGGATATCGCCACCGCGCTTTCAGGACGCTGAACCATGAAACAGATCCTCGCCATTGCCGGCATGAACTTCAAAGGACTGCGATCCCGCTCTTGGCCGGCCCTGGTTGTGGTGACCGGCATGTCCTGTGTCGTGGGCGTCCTGCTGTCCATGATGTCTTTTACCGTGGGAATCGTCACGGCCTTTGCCGAGGCGGGCGACCCGGGCCGCGCCATCATCCTGTCGCTTTCGGCCCAGACCGAGATGCAAAGCGGCATCGCGCGCGCGGTCTTTCCCATGGTCGCCGACGCCCGCGGCATCGCGAAAGACCGGGGCGCGCCCCTGGCCGAAGCCGAAGCGGTCGTCACCGTGCCCATGGTCAACAAGGCGACGCGATTGGATTCCATGATGGTGCTGCGCGGACTTGGGCCGCAAAGCATTCGCCTGCGGCCCAAATTCCGGCTGCTGGCGGGGCGGATGTTCATGCCCGGCAAGCGCGAACTTATCGTCGGCCACGCCGCCCAGGGACAATTCGCCGGCACCGCCATAGGCGACAAGGTCCCGCTCCCCGATGGCGCATGGGCCATCGTCGGCGCCTTCAGCATGCAAGGCGACATCACCGAAGGCAGCTTCTTTGCCGATCGCGATACCATGATGGCGGCAAACCGCAAATCCACCTACAATTCGGTGCTGGTGCGGCTTTCCTCGCCGGCCGGTTTGGCCGCCCTCAAGCGCGCCATTGCGGCCAATCCGGCTCTGCGCGTCGATATCGAACGCGATTCCGACTATTACCTGCGCACGACAGCCAATACATCGGCCTTCCTCAGGGCGATCGCCACCATGGTGGGCGCGACGATGGCGATAGGCGCCGTGTTCGCGGCGCTCAACACCATGTATGGGGCGGTGGCGTCGCGCACCCGGGAGATCGCCACGCTTCGCGCTCTTGGCTTCGGCGGCACGCCGGTGGTGCTGTCGGTGGTCGTCGAGGCGCTGGCGCTGTGCGTGACCGGCGCCTTGATCGGAGCCTTGATTGCCTGGGCATTGTTTGACGGCAATGCCAAGGCTGTGAACAGCAGCGTCTTTGTGCTGCGGGTATCGCCGGGCCTGGTCATGACCGGTTTGATCTGGGCGCTGGTGGTGGGATTGCTTGGCGGCCTTCCGCCGGCGATCCGCGCCGCGAGGCTTCCCATCGCCACCGCGCTCAGAGCGACATAATCGGCGCCAAGTGCCCAGCTGAGATCGTCGGCAGATGTCTGCTTTGGTTCAGACCCGGCCATTTGCAGGAAACAGCCCCATGTCCGCTATGCGCCAAAAGCGGACGTTTGCCGCCAACGGTTACAGCCGCCACAATGACGGCAGGTGCATGCCCGCCATGCCTGCTTGCTGGCAAGATTTTGAACATTTGCTTTTAAGGAAGATCGATCACAGCAACCGTGGAGATTTTTTTCCCCAGAGGATCACCGACGGAGAAGACCATGTGCTTGCCGTCGCGCGACCAGACGGGGTGGTTGGCGGTCAGGCCATAGTCGGTCACCTGCACCAGGCCTGTGCCATCGCGGTTGACGATGAAGATAGCATAATTCCCGTCCGGGCTGCCCCGGTCGGACTCGAACGCGATGCGCTTTCCATCCGGCGACCAGACCGGGGTGCGGCCCTGCATGGGCGGATTTTCCAACGGCGCCACGCCAGTTTCTGTCCGCAACCACAGCACATTCTTACCCCGATTATAGGGTTGGCCACCATTCTTCTGTCCGGCAAAGACCACGGTACTGCCGTCGGGCGAAACGCTGGACATGCCGGTCATCACCTGGGCGCGATCGGTGAGCTTTGCCGCCGCGCCGCCCGCCGCATCAATCCGCATCATGATCCAGGCCGAGGCGTCCGTCACCGCAAGGCTTTTGCCGTCCGGATACCAGGAAGGATAGTAAAGTATGTTGGATGTACCGCTAATGCTCACAGAATGAGCATTCTTCCCATCGCCATCCGCGATCCACACACTGCTTGAACCATCGGACGCCGTGCCGGTAAAAGCCACTTTCCCAAGCTTGCCCCAGTCGGCCCGGGTAGCGGATACTGGCAAGGGCGGTCTGAAGAACGGCGCCACTTCCCCGCCCGATGCTGCTATGCGCATGAGGTCCCAGCTTTTTCCGCCATCGCGCGTGCGGCTGAACAGGACCGTCTGCCCGTCGGGAGAGAAGCAGGGCCAGTAGTCCAGCGCCGTGCCGTCGGCGCTGGTCAGCATGCGCGGGACAATGCCAGGCACCGATGCCCAAGTGCGGGGCGCATCCCGAGGCACGGTTTCCTGGGCTGGTGCGGCGGTCATCGCCGGAAAAAGGAAAGCTAAAACAAGGAGGAAATCGCGGATCATGGCGCCATCTAAAAGGGGCACGGACAAGATGTGCTTGAGGCTACCGTGCCTGGGAGACAAACAAAAGCGCGGCACACGTCAGGAAAATTGGGTTGGAGTGGACTTATTGTGTTGTCATCACCCGGTCCAGCGGTGGATGGCACCGGTGGGAACCGACGGGTTTTCAGTTCAAGACCGATAATCGCCTCGATGGACGCCTATTCAAATGTCCGCTTTGGGTCAGGTGCGGCCATTCCGCCTTGGCCGACCCAATGTCCGGTTTGCGCCAAAGCAGTCATTAAGCGCGCTATCAGACCAAGAAAATCCCCGCCAGCGGCGACGCTGACGGGGATAGCTCTACCATCCGGAGGGGCGGGGTCTCGGTAGAGTTTCAGATTCCGCTGGGCTGAAAAAATTGCGGGATTTCCGGCGGCAGGAAGGGTAACTCGTCTATCGTGACCGAGGTGTACCAGCCACCCTTCGGGCGACGTGTCAGGGTGTCTTTCGGCATCACGACTTCGTAACGCCCCAAGCCGGAAAACTTTTTGGTCGGCTGGATGACCAGAAAGTCTTCACCAAAGCGGTAGGAAGTTCCCTTGATGACCGCGACTTCGTTTTCCATTTGGTTCCAAACAATGGTGTCTCGAACCTCGTGTGGCGTGCGCGACTCCCACGCCTGAGCCACAGGAGCGACCAACGTCGTAACAAAAGCGATCATTGCAAAGTGTTTCATACGGATCTCCATTCTCAGAACTCAATACGAACCCCGCGCCTCGCTGGTTTGATTTATTGCGCCAATCTTTCCGTACGAATTCCTACGCTGTAGTCTGCCGTGACCTTGTCGCCTTTAGCGTCACCCAAGTGGGAGCATGGTCGCTACTCTTCGCCCACCCCCGGACCTCGGCATCCACCCCCGCCGCCTTCAATTGCGCTGCGATGGAGGGACTGAGTAGAAGGTGGTCGATCCGCAGACCGGCATTCCGCCCATGAGCATTCCGAAAATAATCCCAAAACGTATATATGCGTTGGTCGGGGTGCAGCTTTCGGATCGAGTCGGTCCAGCCCTGTTTGACTAGCTTGGCATATGCCGTCCGAACTTCCGGTCGAAACAATGCGTCATCACGCCACCGCTCCGGCTTATAAACGTCAAGATCAGTTGGCAAGACGTTGTAATCGCCAGCGAGAATCACCGGATGCCCGCTCGCAAGCAACTTCTTGCCGTGCTTAAGCAGGCGGTCAAACCATCCGAGTTTATAGGAAAACTTGGGGCCAGGTGCGGGATTGCCGTTCGGCATGTAGAGGCAACCGATAATAAGTCCATCGACTGCGGCCTCGATGTACCGGCTATGCATATCATCCGGATCGCCGGGCAACGCGCGGCGTATCTCCACAGGCTCCGACCCTCGCGACAATATCGCGACGCCGTTCCAACTCTTCTGGCCGTGCCAGATCGCGCCGTAGCCTGCCTTTTGAATGTCCTTCAGGGGAAACTTCTCTTGCGGAGCTTTCAATTCCTGAAGACATACGATGTCCGGCTTGGCGTCTTCTAGCCAGCGCAGTAGCACCGGTAAACGACCGTTGATACCGTTGACGTTGTAGGTGGCAATCTTCATTGGCAGCTATGATCCACCGAGTGCCAACCGGGTCACGAAAGAAACAAGTTGCAAGATCAGCCCGCCGATAAACAACCGGAGTGAAACCCGGACGACCCCCGTATGCCACTGCCAACGAACCTTTCTTCCGGGACCCGCGACGTGTGAGATCGCTGCATAAGCCAGAATAAGAAAGCCGACCAAGCTTACGACGAAACCCAATAGTCCAGCCGACGAAAAGACGGACCAAAGGATCGGCCACTTGTGAGTCACGTTGACACTCTCCATTTGGCGAGGAACGAAAGCGCTGAAGGCCTCTTTACGATGGATGGACAGAGGCAGCGGAAAGCGCGACTTAAGGTTTCTGGCATTTCTTGTAATCGCGCTTTGCCTTGGCATCGCGGCGCTTATCTATTCCCTTGGCCGACTTTAGTTGAAAACGCAATCAAGCAGTCTGCCGTCCCGGTATATCGCCGCGCTTTTTAAGCGTACGGTTTCGGACGTCCGCCCTGCGCGAGGTAAGCAATCGGTATCTTTGGCGACGGGAGAATTCGCTGTCGAAATTAAATGCCCGAAGTGCGGCCAAGTCGGTTCTGCGACTTGGGAAGAAAATGCTGAGGTAAGTTCTAAGGGCCCGATGCCACAATTGCTGAAAGTATCCTGCGGGTTCTATCAGCGCGCCGTGAAGTCCGGCAGAGGCGCTTCAGAAACTGTATACGACGCCTGCGGAACAGTTGTGATTTAGGTCAGTTTGGCAAGAACCCACGGTCCAGTGGTGCAGGAACAAACGCCTTTGCAATCCATCGTTCAACGGTACCCACGCCAATATTAAATGACGCGGCAAGCCATGAAGACGCAGCAACTTCCGTGGGGCTGGGAATGTTCGCTTGGGTCAAAAGCGGTCATTCGCGTACAGTCTCTCCGTCATCCGTCCAGCAGGTAAACCAACGGTAACGCTTACTGGGCGCCCTTGCGCGGGTCGACGCCGCGCGAATACCAGATCGAAAAAGTGCCCGGCTGGGTGGCGTAGGCGATGAACTGCTTGCCCAGATCCTGGTGCGCGGCCTTGGACGGGACGGCGGCGACGGCGTCCAGGTAGCGGCCATACTCTTCCGGGATCGGTCCGGCCACGACCAGGTTATCCCACTTCAGGATCTGGCTGATGTTCTGCACCGCCATGTCGCCTTCGCCGCGGGCCAGGGCGTCGCCGCCTTCGCCATAGGGGCTGGGCGCATGTTTGACGCCGGCCATTTCCGGCAGGTCGAACAGGCTCGACAGCATATAGGCGGTGCGGGTGCACCCCGGCCCGCCGGGCGTGCCGTTGCAGCGCGAGTGCAGGACCTTGTTCGCCGATTTCAGCGCGGCGATGAACTTCTCCTTGGTGGAGATGTCTGGGACCTTGGCGCCTTTCATGACGGCCAGGCCCTGGTAGGAGCGGCCGATGTGCTTGCGGGTGCCGGTCGTGATCGCGCCCTTGGCGGTGGCTTCATCCATCAGGTCTGCCGGCAGGAACACCGCGTCCACGGAGCCATCCAGCGCCATTTTCACGACGTCATCCATGCCGCCATTCCTGAGGGTGACCTTGATGCCGGTCTCCGCCTCGAAGCCCTTGCTGATGATTTCCAGGCCGCCAATGTTGGTGAAGCCCGGGGTTCCGATAACGACCTCGCGGGTCTGGGCGGTGGCGGGCGCGGCGACGGCGAGTGCCAGAGCGGCAACTGCGATGCAATTGGTTTTCAGGATGCGCATGATTATTCTCCCCAAAATTGGATTTATGGTCCGTTGGCCGCAGTGGCCATTTTATCGACAGCAGCCTGGAAGCGCTTGGTGCGGCCTTCGCGCGCCGCGGCCTGTGCCGCCGCATCGCCCACCGCCGTCTGGTTCCAGATCAGGGTGTAGACCAGCTTGGAATGCGTGCGGTCCACCGCTTCCACCGCAAGAGTGCCGTGATAGAAGATCGGCGTGAAGGGCTGGGCATAGGTGTAGGAATGCGCCGTGCGCGCCACGGCGATTTCCACCACCTTGGCGGTGCCGGTGTCGATGGTGCGGACTGAGCCCAGCTCGCCCTTGCCGGAATCGATGGCGCAGCCCTTGACGTCCAGATACTTGGCGATGGCGCACCAGTCATTGCCGCCGATCCTGTCCCAGGCCGCGTCGGCGTTCCTGTTGAGATTGGCGGTGAGGGTGATGGTGGTCCAGTCCGCCGGCTGTGGCGTCTGGGCGAGGGCGGGGCTAGCGGCGAGCAACGCCGCGGCGATCAAAAAAGCTCTCATATGATACCTCATTCCTTGCGTCTCCCGGCCGCTCGCCCAAGCTCGCGGCGTTCGTAGCTCGAAATGATCCACTGGATCATTTCGTTTGCCTTCGGCAAACCGCTACTCACCCTCCAACTCCACAACCACCGCCTCGCCATTTTCCAGAGCGATAGCCAAGTCACCCTTGCGCAGGGCGATGGCGTCCTTGCCGAACACCTCATTGCGCCAGCCGTGCAAGGCCGCGACCTCATCATCCTCGTTCGCGGCCAGCCGTTCAATATCCTCGGCATTGGCGATCAGGCGCGGCGCCACCCCCACCGCCTCGGCCCGCAGGCGCAGCAGGGTCTTGAGCAGGTCCATCACCGCCTGGGACGGCTCGCGGCGGCGGCGCTGCTTGTTCTGGTCGGCGGCGCCTTCCGGCGGCTCGGCGGTCATGCCGGCGGCAATTGCCTCGGTCAGGCCCTTGCCCAGGCGGGAATTGGCGAAACCCTTCGGCACGGCGCGGATGCGCTCCAGCGCTTCGCCACTTTCCGGTGGATGGGCGGCGATCTCGGTGAGGGCCTCGTCCTTCAGCACCCGGCCGCGGGGAATGTCGCGGGCCTGGGCCTCGCGCTCCCGCCAGGCCGCGAGCGCCGCCAGCACGGCGAGAAAACGCTTGTTGGAGGTGCGCGGCTTCAGCCGCTTCCAGGCCGATTCCGGATCCAGCTTGTAGAGATTGGGGTCCTGCAGCGCCGCCACTTCCTCGGCCACCCAGGCGGCGCGGCCGGTCTTTTCCAGCCGGGCCTTCATCCATTCATAGATGACGCGCAGATGGGTGACGTCGGCCAGGGCATATTCGAGCTGGCGCTTGCTGAGCGGGCGATGGCTCCAGTCGGTGAAGCGCGCCGACTTGTCGATCTCCACCCGTGCGATCTTGCGCGCCAAAGTTTCATATGACGCCGCATCGCCGAAGCCGCAGACCATCGCCGCGATCTGGCTATCGAACAAAGGGTCGGGCAGCACGCCGCCTTGGAGATAAAAAATCTCGATATCCTGCCGCCCGGCATGCAGCACCTTGACGATGTCGGGCCGCTTGATCAGGTCGTAAAAGGACGTCAGGTCGATGCCGGGGGCGAGGGGATCGATGATGCCCTCGATGCCTCCACTTCCGGGTAAATTCGCCGCCACCTGGATCAGGCACAGCTTGGGGTAATAGGTCTGGTCGCGCAGGAATTCGGTGTCCAACGCCAGGTAAGGCGCGTTCGCCAGTTCGGCCACGAAGGCCGTCAGGCCTTCTGTGCTGTCAACAATCTTCATGGGGACGGGTGTACCGGGATTCGCGCCGGAAACGGGGATTAAGTCTCCTGTTTGTCGCCCAATTTTCCGCAAAAACGGTCTGATTTTCGAATTGCGCGTCCGGCCGCTTGACATGCAACTAAATGGTTGCATATAGTCCGGTCATGGTCACCGACGAAGACAAAGTGTTCAAAGCCCTTGCCGACACCAGCCGCCGGCAATTGCTCGACCGCCTGCGCCGCAAGAACGGCCAGACGCTCCAGGAATTGTGCGAGGGCCATGACATGAGCCGCCAGGCGGTGACCAAGCACCTCAACTTGCTGGAGGAGGCCAATCTGGTCGCCACCACCAAGCGGGGCCGCGAGAAGCTGCATTTCCTCAATCCCGTTCCCATCAACGAAATCTACATGCGCTGGATCGGCAAGTTCGAGCAGGGCCGCGTCCAGGCGCTCCACAACCTCAAGCAAGCCCTACAGGAGAAAGACCAATGAGTGCCAAAACCGAATTCGTCTATGTCACCTACATCAGCGCGACGCCCCAGAAGGTATGGGACGCGATCACCACGCCGGAATTCACCAGCCAGTATTGGGGCAAGAACATGGTGTCGAACTGGAAGCCGGGTTCCAAATGGGACATGGCCAGCACCGACGGCCTGAACCACGTCAACATGACCGGCGAAGTGCTGGAAAGCCGCGCTCCCAGCCGCCTGGTGATCAGCTGGGTCAGCCCGGAGAATCTCGGCAATGCCGGTGAAACCTCGCGCGTGACGTTCGAGATCGAAGCCATGGGCGATGTGGT
This sequence comes from Alphaproteobacteria bacterium, assembly GCA_013697055.1. Taxonomy (GTDB): domain Bacteria; phylum Pseudomonadota; class Alphaproteobacteria; order Micropepsales; family Micropepsaceae; genus Rhizomicrobium. The sequence goes on along the minus strand of JACCXK010000001.1, from coordinate 2,793 downwards.
GCGCCTGAATGTGATCCACGATCAGCTCAATGCCGGATCCGAAATGGCCAAGGGCATTTCCGGCGGCTGGCCCAGGGTGTTGTCCGGCCTCAAGAGCTTCCTGGAAACCGGCAAGGGGCTCGACATCAAAAGCTGCAGCACGTCGAAGGCGGCTTAGGCTTCAACGGGACTGGCACGTCCTAGGGCGGCGTCAGTCCCACCGTCTTGCCGGCAAAGCCCGCTGCGTCGAAATAGCGGGCATCGCCCACTTCCTGCAGGTTCAGGATGGTGCGGACGCCATTCTCGGCCGGGTCGGACTGGATGGTGCGTTTGGTAACCGTCACGGCTGCGCCGCCCGCCAGTGCCTCGGAAATCACCCGGCCCCGCAGCTTGCCCTTGGGGGCGAGGGTGATGCCCGTGATCCTGGCCAGGGTCGGGGTGATATCGGCATTGGAGATGGGGGCGGGATCGGCAAAGCCCTTTTTGAAGTCCGGTCCGATGGCGGCCATGAAGTTGCGGGTCTCGGCGCGAGATAGTGAACCATGACTGCCCTGGCCAGTGCCTAGCCCAGTGTCATGGGTGCCGATGGCGCATTGCAGCTTGTTTTCGCATTCGCCCGAGAAAGTGCGGAAGTTGACGTAGATGGACGGCACCGGCGTTTTGGCGCTGCCCATCAGGTTCAACGCGCTTATGGGTAATGCGCCGGGAAACTTGCCCAGTCTGTCATTCACGAACACGCCCGAGACATAGTCCTGGGCGCTGAAGAATTTGACGATGTCGCCCGCCAGCGCCTTGGCATTGGCTTTCGGCAGATAGATCAAATCGTCGCCGCCGTTGGGCACCACCACCACATCGGGATTCTGCGGATCGCCCAACAGGCCTGCGCCGCCCGCCAGCTTGCCGCCGGCGCCATAATCCACACTGGCGAAATTGCGCGAAGGATCGAACAGCCGCAGTTGCAGCGCGGCAGCCAGGTCCACGCCCACGAAACCGAAGCTGGTTTCCGTCGAGGGCATGTCACTGAACTTGATGGAAGGGCTGGTGGCGCTGGTGTGGCTGATGGTGACAAAGCCGTGATCGGCGGTGACGAATACATCGGTGGTCTGGTCCAGCCCCTGTTCCTTCAGCGCCGCCATCAGCTCGCCCAGCATGGTGTCGGCGTCGCGGGCGCCGGCTTTGCCGCTGGGTCCGTTGATGCCGGGCTCATATTCGCCGAGGGAGTCGCGGGTGCCGTGCTGGCTGACGTCCGGATCGCGTGACCAGAACAGCATGGCAAAAGGCTTCCCGGCTTCCTTGAAGTGCGGCAGCACGATCCGGGTCGTGGCCTTCATCAGGTAGACTTCCTGCTCGATGTTGGGCACAGCGGACCTGGGCGCCTCGCGCGCCACAAAGGCCTGTTTCATGTCGCGGGTGAACCACGACGGCAACCCGAAGCCGCCTTCATGTCCGGTATTGTCATCAAGGATCAGGGTTTCGCTGCCGTCGGCGGCGGCGGTGGAATCGGCGATGCGGGTCGGGCCCAGCTTGCCGATGATGGCGGTCGAAAAGCCCTGCGCGCGGGCCCGCGCGAACAGGGTTTCCTCGTTCAGGTAATTGCCGTCGAACTTCTGGTTCATCTCGGCCAGCACCGTGTCGTTCTCCAGGCCTGCGATGGGCGAACCATTGGCGCTGATCATGGGCGAGGCGACATACAGGCTGTTGGCGAAATCGCCGGTGTCGCCGATGTAATGGCCGGTGGTGATGGCGCTGGCATTGACCGTGGTGACGGTGGGGAACAGCGAATGGCTGTTGGTGAAGTCCACGCCTTCGCTTTTCAGCTTGAACATGTTGGGCATGTTGCCCGGCTCGACGCTGCCATAGCGCAGCCCGTCCGCCACGAAGATGATGATGTTGTGGGGCTTCGGCGCCTGGGCCAGGGCGGGGACGAAAAACAGGGCTAAGCAAAGGCCAGCGGCGGATGCGAATTTCATGCGTGATTCCCCTCGAAGGGCGCCACGGTAACCGGGCTTTGTGACGAGAAAAACCCGCCATTTCCGCGTCCACGCCTTACCCTTGACCTCCCCCCCATAAACCGCCAAAACCGGCGCCTTTCCGGGAAATTTGCTCAATGCACGCCTATCGCACCCATACCTGCGGCGCCCTTCGCAAGACTGATGTCGGACAGACGGTTCGCCTGTCCGGCTGGGTCAATCGGCGGCGCGACCATGGTGGGCTGATCTTCCTGGACCTGCGCGACCATTACGGCATCACCCAGTGCGTGATCGAGCCGGATGCGGCCGCCTTCGCCCTGGTGGACACGGCGCGCTCGGAATGGGTGCTGACCCTGACCGGCAAGGTGGTGGCGCGCAGCGCCGAGACCATCAACAAGGACCTGGCGACCGGCGAGGTAGAGCTGCGCATCGAGCAGGCCGCGGTGCAAGGCCAGGCCCAGGAATTGCCGCTGCCGGTGTTCGGCGATCACACCTATCCGGAAGAGACGCGGCTGACCTACCGCTTCCTCGACCTGCGCCGCGAGCGGCTGCACAAGAACATCATGCTGCGGGCAAACATCATCACGTCGCTCCGTAGACGGATGATAGAGCAGGGCTTTACCGAATTCCAGACCCCGATCCTGACCGCGTCGTCGCCGGAAGGGGCGCGCGACTTCCTGGTGCCGTCGCGCCGCTATCCGGGCCAGTTCTACGCGTTGCCGCAGGCGCCGCAGCAGTTCAAGCAGCTGATCATGGTGGCGGGCTTTGACCGCTACTTCCAGATCGCGCCCTGTTTCCGCGACGAGGATGGCCGCGCCGACCGTTCGCCGGGCGAGTTCTACCA
>JACCXK010000242.1 GCA_013697055.1 Alphaproteobacteria bacterium | reverse complement strand
GCGCGCGGTGATGCGCTCGGCGGCGCGGCTGACCTATGCCCAGGCGCAGGCCGCCTTTGACAACAATCCTCACGAGGGGATGAACGCCACAGTAAAGAAGACCTTGGCGGATGTGTGGGCGGCCTATCAGTCTCTGTGCATCGCCCGCGGCAAGCGCGATCCGCTCAATCTCGATCTGCCCGAACGCCGCGTCATCCTGGGAGCCGACGGCAAGGTGGCTTCCATCGCATACCGCGACCGGCTGGAATCCATGAAACTGATCGAGGAATTCATGGTGCTGGCCAATGTCGCGGCCGCCGAAGCGCTGGAAAAAGCGCGCACCCCGCTGATCTACCGCGTGCATGACACGCCCTCCAAGGAAAAGCTGTTCGCCTTCTCCGACTTCCTGCGCACCCTCAACATCACTTTCGCCAAGGGCCAGGTGGTGCGGCCCGGCGTGTTCAACCGCATCCTGGCCGGCGCCAAAGGCACGCCCAACGAGTCGGTGATGAACGATGTGGTGCTGCGTTCCCAGGCGCAGGCGATTTACGATCCCGCCAATATCGGCCACTTCGGGCTGAACCTGGCCAAATATGCCCACTTTACTTCGCCCATCCGACGCTATGCTGACCTGATCGTGCACCGCGCCCTGATCAAGGCGTTCGATCTGGGCGAAGACGGGCTGACAGATCGCGAGATGGCTGGTCTGGCCGGCGTCGCCGAGCACATCACCATCACCGAGCGCCGCGCCATGGCGGCGGAACGCGATTCCACCGACCGCTATGTCGCCGCCTTCATGGAAGACCGCATCGGCCAGAGCTTCGATGCCCGCGTCACCGGCGTTACCCGCTTCGGCCTGTTTGTCCGCCTGGCAGAATCCGGCGCCGAAGGCTTGATCCCCATCCGCAGCCTGGGCGCCGACTATTTCCATCATGACGAAAAGCGCCAGGCCCTGGTCGGCCAGCGCACCCGCGTCAGCTACGGCATGGGCGATGCGCTGGCGGTGAAGCTGTTGGAAGCAGCTCCCCTGACCGGTGGCCTGCGCTTTTCGCTGGTGGACGGGGTGGACGAGTCTCCCCGTGCCGGCAGCAAACCCCGCTCGGGCAAGCCGTCCAAGCGGCCTGGGAAAGACCGTTTTCGGGGTAAAAAACGCTGATTTCCGCGGTTTTTCGCACATTTGCTTGACAGGACGGGGGCTTATCCCCCATTACCCGGCGCCTGCCCTCAAGCAGCGTAAGCGTTAGGGCATAAAATAAATCGATACGACCTTTTTGGAGTTTGTCATGGCGAAGCCCACTACCGCGAAGATCCGCCTCAACAGCGAGAGCGGCAGCGGCTTTTTCTATGTCACCAAGAAAAATACCCGCACCATGACCGAGAAGTTCTCGATCAAGAAGTACGACCCGGTGCTGCGCAAGCATGTCACCTTCAAGGAAGGCAAGATCAAGTAGGCATTCGCTTATTTGACATGTAGCCTCCGGCGCGCATGCAGCGCGCCCTGGAACGACTTTCCAACGAGACATTTGACGTCCTGATCATCGGCGGCGGCGCCACCGGCTGTTTCACCGCGCGCGATGCGGCGATGCGCGGCCTGAAAGTGGCGCTGGTCGAGGCACGCGATTTCGCGTCGGCCACCAGCGCCCACAATTCCAAGCTGGCGCATGGCGGGCTTCGCTACCTGCGCAATTTCGAGATCGGACTGGTGCGCGAATCCCTGCGCGAGCGGCTGGGGCTTATGCGTATCGCACCGCACCTGGTGCGGCCGCTGCCCTTCCTGCTGCCGCTGTACGGTGCCGGCTTGATGGAGCGCCTCAAGCTGAAGGCCGGCCTGACGCTCTATGACATCCTGTCTTACGACCGCAACCGGCTGGAAGATCCCGGCCAGCATCTGCCCGGCCATCGCTGGCTGAACCGCAAGAAGGCGCTGGCGCGCGAGCCGGTGCTGGCGGGTGACGGTTTCGAGGGCGCTTTCGAATATCACGACGCCCAGATGTATAGCCCCGAGCGCATCGCGCTGGAGAATTTGATCGATGCCGATGCCCATGGCGCCGCCATCGCCAACTATATCTCCGCGGACCGGCTCATTTTGCGGGGCGGCAAGGTCGAAGGCTGCGCCGTGCATGAGACCATGGCCGGCACCTGTTTCGACATCAAGGCGAAGACCGTGCTGGTGGCGGCCGGTCCCTGGGCCGACCTGTTCCTGGAACAGGCGACCGGCGAAGCCGCCGCCCACAAGCTGATCCGCTCCAAGGGCATTCACGTCATGGTGCCGCGCATCAGCAAGGCGGCGCTGACCATCGAGGCGGGATCGGGGCATCTCTTTGCCCTGCCCTGGCGCGGCCATACCTTGCTGGCGACCACCGACACGCCCTTCACCGGCGATCCCGCCACGGTGGGCGTGACCGAAAGCGATATCGAAAGTTTCCTCGCCACCTTCCGCCAATATCTGCCCGCCGCGCCGCTGGCGACCGACAAGGTCGAGTTTTTCTATGCAGGCCTCAGGCCCCTGGTCAGTGATGGCGCAAAGGATTCCTACAATGTCAGCCGCCGCTCGGAGCTGGTGGATCACGGCAAGGAAGGCAGCCTGGACGGGGTATTTTCCGCCCTGGGCGGCAAATGGACCACGTCGCGCGATCTGGCGGAGAAAATCACCGATGCCCTGGCCGCCAAACTGGACATCAAGACACCGCGCTGCGCCACCGGCACCACGCCGCTACCGGGCGGGCGTTTTGATCGCTTCGAAGAGATGGTGAAGGGTTTCCAGAAAACCTGGCCCGGCATTTCCACCTTGCGGCACCTGGCGCATATGCTGGGGGCCCGCCTGCCCGAAGCCTTGAAAGGCGCGCGCCTGACCGACCTCGTCAAATTGGGGTCCAGCGGCGACACGCCGGCGCAAGTGGGCTTTGCCCTGCGCGAGGAGATGGCCCTGACCCTGGAAGACATGGTGATGCGGCGCACCGGCATCGGTCAGTTCGGTCCGCCCAGCAAGGCGGTGACCGAAAAGGTTGCCGCACAGATGGCGGCGTATCTGGGCTGGGATGCCGACAAGACCGCGCGCGAGATCGACAGCCTGGCGCCGCTCTACAGGACGATCGCATGACCGCCTTCGTCGTGTTCAATCCCAATGCTGCGGGCGGGCGCACCGGCCGCGACTGGCAACAGATCGAGGAAGCGCTGGAGCGGGTCTTTCCCCTGATGTCCTTTTTCGTCACCACCGGTCCGTTCCAGGCCGCCCACATGGTGCGCGATGCCTTGCGCGACGGTCACATGGAAATCATCGCGGTGGGCGGCGACGGCACCATCAACGAGGCGCTGAACGGTTTCTTCGAGCGCGGCGCACCGCTGGCGCCGGATGCCACCTTCAGCTTCGTCCACAGCGGCCACGACAGCGCGCTGTGCCGGCGCTTCGGCATCGCGCCGGGCTGGCAGGCGGGCGTAGCGCATCTGGCCAGGGCCCGCATCCACAAGACCACCCTGGGCCGCCTCGCCTGCATCTCGGGCAGCGGCGAGCCGGTGACCCGCTATTTCCTAGGCGGCGCCAGCCTGGGTCTTTCCGCCAGCACCGCCCGGGCGCTGGGACGCGCCCGCATCGCCAAGTTGCTCGGTCCCGATTTTGCGCTGCGGTTGCACCGGCTGCTGGTGCGGCTCCGCTGGCGCCCCACCCGGGTCCGGCTGATGGCGGCCGGCCATGACGAGATTGCGGGCTTTGCCAGCGTCAGCCTCACCCCCAACGCCGGGCAGTTCGACATCAAGGTGCTGGACGGACGGAACCGCGCCGATGAGGCCCGCGCCTTGCGCACCGCGCGGCTGACCGCGGCCCCGACTGTGGATACAAAGGGGACCGTGGATGTGGAAACCGACGGCGAAAGCGCCGGCATCCTGCCTGCCAGCTTTGAAATCTGCCCGTCGGCCTTGAATCTGCGGGTCTGAAGCACCGCTCTTTGCGCTAGTCTGGCGGCATGAATCAGTGGATTCGCTGGGACGCGAACGTAAGCGCTGCAGAGCCTTCCTGGCGCTGGCTGGCCGACGCGATGCACATGCCGGCGCTGCTGCTGACGCCGGCCCGGGACCGTGACGACATCCTCCTCGCCGCCAGCCGCCTGAACGAAACATCCCGCGAAAAATTCCTCGCGCTTTTGGGCGAACAGGGCGTGCGCGAAGACAAGGACACGCGACTGGCCCATGCCGCGCGCGTCACCGCCGCCGATTGCTTGCGCCTGCGCGCCGGACAGACGTCCCTTGTTCCGGATGCGGTGCTGGTGCCGCGCAACCGCGACGATGTGCTGTCCATCCTGCGAATCTGCGCCGAGGACGGCATCGCCGTGGCGGTATCCAGCGACAAGCCGCATGTCGCGCTCAACCTCTCCCGCATGGACCGGCTGCTGTCGGTGGATTTCATGTCGGAATTGGCTGAGGTCGAAGCCGGCATCAGCAGCAGCGAACTGGCGCGCCAGCTTGCCGCACGCGGGCTGCGGCTGGGGCCCGACAGTTTCGCCACCCTGGGCGGCCATGTCGCGCAATCCAATCGGGGTTGGCTGCAAAATGTGACAGTGGCGACGCCGCAAGGGCTGATCCAGTCCGAACGGCACCTGTCGTGCGGCATCGTCACCGCCGCCACGCTCAGGGTGCGCGGCTTGCCCAAATACACCGAGCAGCGTCATTACCTGTTTCCCGATTTTGCTGGCGGCATTGCCGCGCTGCATGAAGCCGAGCGCCTTGGCATCGGACTCGAAAACGCGCGGCTGTCGGACGCCGCCGAAACCCGTTTCCTCGCGCAGATGGCGAGACAGCGCCAGACCATTTGGCAAAGACTGGAAGAGATATATCGCCAGGTCCGGCGTCTGGACGATCATGCCGCCGCCCTTGCCGTCACTTTTGCCGGCAGCGAGACGGATATCGCCGCAGCGCGGAAGCGCTTCGATGCCCTGGCCGCAAGACTGGGCGCGCTGATGCGCAACGTGGCCGAGCCGGGCGATCACAATGAGGCGCTTCTGGAGCGCGGCGTCACGGTGGACAGCATCCAGGCCTTCGCCATTTGGTCGCAACTGCCGGTGCTCTATAGCACGGCGCGCGCCGCACTGGACCAGGTCATGCGCGAACATTGCCCACGCGCCGGCGCACATGGCTTGGTACTGGGACGGGTGACGGGCGTTCGTGGAGACGGTGCGCAACTGCGCCTGAGCTTTATTTTTCCGCGCGTGTTGGGCGATGGCGTCGCCCAGGCCCAGATCATCCGGGAGACGGCGGAAAAGGCGATGGCGGGGCCCGCACCCAGCGTCTTGCAAACCAAACTGCAGGCCGCGATCCGGCTGGTGCTGGATCCTAAGGGAATTCTTCCTTAGGCCGCGGCCAGCGCTTCCTTTACCGCTTTCGCCGCCTTGGCCACCGCGTCATGCGCCTGGGGCAGCACGGTCTGCAAATAGATGAAGCAATGCACCATGTCGGCATAATCGGCGATGGTGACCTTCACCCCGGCGGCGCGCAGCTTTTCGGCATAGGCCAGGCCCTCGTCATGCAAGGGATCGTAGCCGCCCAGCATCACAGTGGCCGGCGGCAATCCGGCGAAATCCTTGGCCCGCAGCGGCGAGATCCTGGGCGAGGCGGTGTCGGCCTCCGGCGTCAGGTACAGCGAGTTGAAATATTCGATGGCGCGGCGTTCCAGGAAATAGCCCACCGCGAATTCGTTGAGCGAGGCCGTCTCCCCGCCCATCTGGGTGTTGGGAAACAACAGCAGTTGATAGGCAATCTTGATGCCGCCCTTCTCCCGCGCCAATTGGGTGACGATGGCGGCCAGCATGCCGCCGGCGCTGTCGCCGCCCACCGCGATACGGCCGGCATCCACGCCGATCTCGGCGGCATTCTTCTCGATCCATTGGGTCGCCGCCCAGGCATCGTCCATCGCGGCGGGATAGGGATGTTCCGGCGCCAGGCGGTAATCGACCGCGATCACCTTGAAGCCGCCTTCGGCCGCGAACAGCCGGCACAGGCCATCATGGCTTTCCAGGCTTCCGGCGACAAAGCCGCCGCCATGAAAATAGATCAAGGTGGGTTGCGGCCCCGCCGCCGCCACCGGCGCATAGGAACGGGCGCGGATTTCACCGCCGGGTCCGGGGATGGTGAAGTTCTCGATCCGTCCCACCGCCACGTCCCGCGGGCTGGTGAGCTGCATCATGCCGGCAAAGGATTGGCGGGTGATGGCGGGCGGCACGTCCCAGGCCTTGGGGCGCGGGAACGCGGCGGCCTTGTCCAGGAAGGCTTTCACCAATGGATCGAGCGGCATGAAGGTCCCTGCGAGAGCGCGCAAGGATGCTAACGCATTTGCCGGAACTTTAGTGGATAGAGATCTGCTTGTCCGGGTCGATGCGGCCCGCATGGATGTCGCCGAGCAGGACCAGCATCACGAACCAGAACTGCGCCCGCTCATGGGCGCCTTCGGCTTCCAGGGTCATCACCGCCCGGCTGGCATAATCGGACGCCGCCTTGCCGTGTTCCTCGGCCAGGTCGCCCGCCAGTCTGTAGAGGTCACCGGTTGTCATCGCCATGCAGTCAGGATGACAGACCGGGATGAACGGCAGCTTAACCGAATATTCATATAGATATTTCAATGGCTTGCCGAAGAATTACACGTCGTGCGCGTGATTTGCTATATACCCCGTCCCAGAAACGTGGATTTCACGCGTGCGCGGCAAAAGCATTCTCCTGATCGTTGGCGGCGGCATCGCGGCCTACAAGAGCCTGGAGCTAGTCCGGCGCCTGGCCGAGCGCGGCGTGAAGACCCGCGCCATTCTTACCAAGGCGGGCGCCGAGTTCGTCACGCCCCTCTCGCTGTCGGCGCTTACGGGGCAAAAAATCTATTCCGATCTTTTCAGCCTGACCGATGAAGCCGAGATGGGCCACATCGAGCTGTCGCGCAGCGCCGACCTGGTGGTGGTAGCGCCGGCCACAGCCGACCTGATGGCCAAGATGGCGAACGGTTTGGCGAACGACCTGGCTTCCACCACGCTGCTGGCCACCGACAAGACCGTGCTGATGGCGCCGGCGATGAATGTGCGGATGTGGGAGAGCGCTGCTGCGAAGCGCAATCGCGCGACTTTGGAAAAGGACGGCGTATTGTTCGTCGGTCCCAATGACGGCGAAATGGCCTGCGGCGAATTCGGGCCAGGTAGAATGGCCGAGCCCTTGGAGATCGTCACCGCGATCGAACAGGCGCTGGCGATCCAAGGCCCGCTCGCCGGCATGACGGCGCTGGTTACCGCCGGCCCCACCCGTGAGCCGGTGGACCCGGTGCGCTTTCTGGCCAACCATTCCAGCGGCAAGCAGGGCTATGCCATTGCCGAAGCCTTGATGCGTGCCGGCGCGGCAACCACCCTGATTTCCGGTCCCGTCTCCATTGCCCCGCCCCAGGGCGTCAAGCTGCAACGCGTCACCACGGCGCGCGAGATGCTGGCGGCCTGCGAAGCCGCCCTGCCCGCCGATGTGCTGGTGATGGCGGCGGCGGTTGCCGACTGGCGACCCGATATCGCCGCCAATTCCAAGATCAAGAAAAGCACCGACCGCATCGTACCGCTGATCAAGCTGGTGGAGAACCCCGACATATTGGCGACCCTCGCAGCCGGGCCGCACCGCCCGCGCCTTGTGATCGGCTTTGCCGCCGAGACCGACGATGTCGTGTCCAACGCCGTGGCCAAGCGCAGCCGCAAGGGCGCCGACTGGATCATCGCCAATGACGTATCCGGCGATGTGATGGGCGGCGACCGCAACCGCATCCACCTGATCAGCGAGGCCGGCACCGAAGACTGGCCGGACATGACCAAAAGCGAAGTGGGGACACAGTTGGCGGCCCGCATCGCGCAAAAACTCAAGGGTGCTGCGTGAAGGTTGGGATCCAGAAGTTGCCGCATGCGCAGGACCTGCCCCTGCCCCATTACGCCACGCAAGGTTCGGCGGGCCTGGACCTGTTGGCCGCAATCGACAGCGACATTGAATTGAAGCCCGGCGCCCGCATGGCGGTGGCCACAGGCATCGCCATTGAGTTGCCGTTGGGGGTGGAGGCGCAGGTGCGCCCGCGCTCCGGCCTGGCGCTGAACCATGGCATTACCTGTTTGAACGCGCCTGGCACCATCGACAGCGACTATCGCGGCGAGATCAAGGCCATCCTGATCAATCACAGCGATGCGGTGTTCAGGATTTCGCGCGGCATGAAGATCGCCCAGATGGTGATTGCCCGTCATGAACAGGCCGAGCTGGTCGAGGTGGACGTCCTGTCCGACAGCGCCCGTGGCGCCGGTGGTTTCGGCAGCACCGGCATGACGGTGAAGGCCTAGATGCTGAAACTGTCCCGCAAGACATTGCTGGCGCTGGAAGCGGTGATCGACATCGCCTTCAATGCACGGCCCGAGCCGGTGCAGGCCAAGGAAATCACCGCCCGCCAAGGCGTGCCGCAACGCTATCTGGAACAGGTCATGCAGCAGCTGGTGCGGGCCGGAATCCTCAAGGGGGTGCGCGGTCCGCGCGGCGGCTATCGCCTGGCACGCGAACGCCGCCGCATTTCTGTTGGCGATGTGGTGCGGGTGGCCGAAAGCATCGAGGATGACGAGGAAAAGCATTCGCCCCGCTCTGACCTGGGCCAGCGTATCGTCGCCCCCTTTGTCGTCACCCTGCAGGACGAATTGATGACAAGGCTGGATTCGGTCTCCATCGAGGACTTGTGCCAGCGGGCCCGTCATGCAGGAGTCGATGCCGGTGTGGAAAACAGCGCTGACTTTATTATTTAGCAGTATCGGCGAAAGCCGGAGCGATACTTAAGGAGATCTCATATGCAACAGGGCAAGCCAGGCCGCGGCCGCATCTATGACTGCATCACCGAAACCATCGGCGACACTCCGCTCGTGCGCCTGAAGCGGATGCCCCAGGCCGCCGGCGCCAAGGCCGACATCCTGCTCAAGCTGGAATTCTTCAATCCCCTTTCCTCGGTCAAGGACCGCATCGGCGTCCACATGATCGAGGCGATGGAAAAACAGGGCATCATCACGCCGGGCAAGACCGTGCTGATCGAGCCGACATCCGGCAACACCGGCATCGCGCTGGCTTTTGTCGCGGCGTCCAAGGGCTACAAGCTGATTTTGGTTATGCCCGAAAGCATGTCGCTGGAACGGCGCAAGATGCTGATGATCCTGGGCGCTCAGATCGAGCTGACGGAAGCCACCAAGGGCATGAAGGGCGCCATCGCCCGCGCCCATGAGCTGGTCGCCAGCCATCCCGGCGCCGTGATCCCGCAGCAGTTCGAAAATCCGGCCAATCCGGAAATTCACCGCCAGACCACCGCCGAGGAGATCTGGAACGACACCGACGGCAAGGTCGATATCGTGATTTCCGGCGTCGGCACCGGCGGCACCATCACCGGCGTGGGCCAGGTGTTGAAGGCCAAGAAGCCGTCGGTGAAGATGATCGCGCTGGAGCCGGAAGATTCCCCCGTGCTGTCCGGCGGCGCGCCCGGCCCGCACAAGATCCAGGGCATCGGCGCCGGCTTTGTGCCCGCCATCCTGGATCGCAAGGTGATCGACGAGGTGATCACCATCTCGAATGAAACGGCGCTGGAAACCGCCCGCCGCGCGGCGCGGGAAGAAGGTATTCCGGTCGGTATCTCGTCGGGCGCGGCGATTGCCGCAGCGCTGGAAGTGGGCGCCCGTCCCGAAAATGCCGGCAAGACCATCGTCGCGGTCATCCCAAGCTTTGCGGAACGGTATCTTTCGACGGCGCTTTTCGAGGGGTTATGAGCGGTCTGTCATTTTGCCCCGCAAAATGAC
>JACCXK010000246.1 GCA_013697055.1 Alphaproteobacteria bacterium | reverse complement strand
GATGCGGCCCAGGGTGGCGGGACCGACGGGCACGCGGATGGGAGTGCCGGTGTCGACCACTTCCTGGCCGCGGGTCAGGCCTTCAGTAGTGTCCATGGCAATGGCGCGCACGGCGTTTTCGCCCAGATGCTGGGCGACTTCGAACACCAGGCGGACTTCCTTGCCGGTCTTGGCGTCGATGTTCTTGGTCTCCAGCGCGTTCAGGATCGCCGGCAGCTCGCCATTCTCGAAGGAGACGTCGACGACGGCGCCGATTACCTGGAGGAGTTTGCCCTTGGCATTTGTCTTGGTGCTCATGGTCTAGTCTTTCCTTTAAACGGCGGAGGCGCCGGAGATGATTTCAATCAGCTCCTTGGTGATCTGCGCCTGACGGGTACGGTTCATCTGGATGGTGAGGGCCTTGATCATGTCGCCGGCATTGCGGGTGGCGTTGTCCATCGCCGTCATCTGGGCGGCGAAGAAGCCGGCCTGGTTTTCCAGCATGGCGGTGAGGATCTGGACGGAGATGTTCTGCGGCAACAGTTCCTGCAGGATGGTGTCTTCGTCGGGCTCGTAATTATAGAAGGGGGCAGGGCCGCCGCCGGCTTCGAATTGGGCGGGGATCAACTGCTGCACCCGCGGGGTCTGGGTGACCACCGATTTGAAGGAGCTGTAGATCAGGGTGACGACGTCGAATTCGCCATTGGTATAGGCATCCAGTACGCGCTGGGCGATGGGCTTGACCACGCCAAAACCAGGCGCCTTCAGGCCGACTTCATAGCTTTCGATAGTGCGGTTGCCATAAGCGCGCTTGAGCTGGTCGCGCGCCTTGCGGCCGATGGTGATGATCTTGACGTCTTTGCCTTCGGCAATCAGGGCGGCGATCTTCTCGCGCGCCGCACGCACGATGCTGGAATTGAAACCGCCGGCCAACCCGCGATCCGAGGTCGCCACGATGACCAGGTGACGCTTGTCGCTGCCGGTGCCGGCCAGCAACAGCGGCGCCGACGGACCGGACACGCCGGCCGCCAGGTTGGCGATGACGTTCGCCATGCCGCGGGCATAGGGGCGCGCGGCTTCCGCGGCCTGCTGGGCGCGGCGCAGCTTGGCCGCCGCCACCATCTGCAGCGCCTTGGTGATCTTCTGCGTGGACTTCACGCTTCCGATCCGTGTGCGCATTTCCTTGACGGATGCCATCGGCGTTCAGTTCCTTAGGCGAAAGTCTTGGTGACGTCGTTCAACGCGTCCTTCAGCGTCTTTTCCAGTTCCGGCGTCAGCGCCTTTTCCTTGCGGATGCCTTCCAGGAATTGCGGGTAGGCCGCCTTCAGCTTGGACAGCAGGGCTTCCTGGAACGCCTGCACCCGATTGGTCGGGAAGGCGTCGAGATAGCCGCGCGTGCCGGCATAAATGACGGCAACCTGTTCTTCGACGGCGAAGGGCTTGTACTGGGGCTGCTTGAGCAGCTCCGTCAGGCGTTCGCCGCGCGCCAGCATCTTCTGGGTCGAGGCGTCGAGGTCGGAGCCGAACTTGGCGAAGGCCGCCATTTCGCGATACTGCGCCAATTCGCCCTTGATCGGACCGGCGACGGTCTTCATTGCCTTGATCTGGGCCGACGAGCCCACGCGCGACACCGAGATGCCGACGTTCACCGCCGGGCGAATGCCCTGGTAGAACAGGTCGGTCTCCAGAAAGATCTGGCCGTCGGTGATCGAGATCACGTTGGTGGGAATATAGGCCGACACGTCATTGGCTTGGGTTTCGATGACCGGCAACGCGGTCAAGGAACCGCCGCCATTGTCTTCGTTCAGCTTGGCGGCGCGCTCGAGCAAGCGAGAGTGCAGATAGAACACGTCGCCCGGATAGGCTTCACGGCCCGGCGGACGGCGCAAGAGCAGCGACATCTGGCGATAGGCGACGGCCTGCTTGGACAGGTCATCATAGATGATCAGGGCATGCATGCCGTTGTCGCGGAACCATTCACCCATCGCGCAGCCGGAGAAGGGCGCCAAGAACTGCAGCGGCGCCGGCTCCGAAGCGGTGGCGGCGACGACGATGGTGTATTCCAGCGCGCCCGCATCGGCGAGGGTCTTGACGATTTGCGCCACGGTAGAGCGCTTCTGGCCGATGGCGACATAGATGCAGTAGAGCTTGGCCTTCTCGTCGGTCCCGGCGTTGACGGCCTTCTGGTTGATGATGGCGTCGATGGCGACGGCGGTCTTGCCGGTCTGGCGGTCGCCGATGATCAGTTCGCGCTGGCCGCGGCCGATCGGGATCAATGTGTCGATGGCCTTGAGGCCGGTCTGCACCGGCTCATGCACCGACTTGCGCGGGATGATGCCCGGCGCCTTGACGTCGACGCGGCGCTTTTCGGCGGCGCCCTTGATCTCGCCCTTGCCGTCAATGGGATTGCCCAGCGGGTCCACCACGCGGCCCAACAGGGCCTTGCCGACCGGCACTTCCACGATGGCGCCGGTGCGCTTGACGGTGTCGCCTTCCTTGATGGTGCTGTCGTTGCCGAAAATCACGCAGCCGACATTGTCGCTTTCCAGGTTCAGGGCCATGCCCTTGATGCCGCCCGGAAACTCGACCATCTCGCCGGCCTGGACATTGTCGAGGCCATGCACGCGGGCGATGCCGTCGCCGACGCTGAGCACTTCGCCCACTTCGCTGACCTGCGCCTCGGCGCCGAAATTCTGGATCTCGCGCTTCAGGATGGCGGAGATTTCAGCGGGCTGAATATCCATAGTCAGTTTCCTTTCATGGCGCTGCGCAAGCCGTCGAGCTTGGTGCGAAGCGAAGAGTCGATCATGCGCGAACCCACCTTGACGACGAGACCGCCGAGCAGGGAGGGATCAACCTTGGTGTGAAGACGCGGTTCCTTGCCCAGGCTGGCCTTGAGCGCGGATTTGAGGGTGCTGATTTCGCTGGCGCTGAGGGCGCGGGCGGCGGTGACTTCGGCCTCGGTCTCGCCGCGCGACTTGGCGACCAGATGCTCGTAGGCGGTGATGGCCTGGGTCAGCACGAACAGGCGGCGCTTCCCGGCCAGCAGCAGCACGAACTTGGTGGCGAGGTCACCGGCGCCCATCTTCTCCAGCACGGCCTTGAGGGCCCGGGCATGGTCGCCGGCGCTGAACACGGGGGAGCGCACCAAACGGGTCAGGTCGGGGCTGGTTTCCAAAGCCTGCGAGAGGCTCGCCAAGTCGGCGCTGACCGCATCTACGGCCTTTTGTTCTTGGGCCAGTTCGAACAGGGCATTGGCATAACGCCCCGCCAGTCCGCCTTCCGCCGTTCCGCTTGCCACATTCGTCCTTCGCGGCCCCTCGCGCAAATGTGCGCCGAGCGGTCGCTGGTTGTTGGTTTAAGCTATTGACTTAACTATGTTATTTTACACACACGCGAGTCACCTCGCGCGGCGCGCCGCCAGTTAGCATGGGGCATGACGGCGACGCAATAATGACGGCTAAGCCATGCTGTCGCGGGCCGTTTTGGGCTTCAGATGGGGCGCAGGAACCGCGACAGGCGAATCCCGCTTAACGCGGAGCCAATCGAGCGGACCCCAAGATAGTCATAGGAGCCCAGCATCACATCGGCGCGCGCCACCAGGTTCTCGGCGGGGATGTAGCCTGGCCCGCCCTGTTCCACCGGCACGCGGCTGTCCGCGGAATTGTCGCGGTTGTCGCCCATGCCGAAGACGTGCCCGGCCGGCACGACATAGACCAGCGTGTCGTCCAGCGGACCGTCCCAGCCCGCTTTGAAGATGGTGTGCTTGACCCCGCCGGGCAGGGTCTCGGTGAACTTCTGGATCGGGTAATGGTCGCCATGGGCGTCCTCGACCTCGCCCGCGCCGGCCGGGACCAGCGGCAGCGTCTTGCCGTTGATCACCAGATGGCCATGCACCATCTGGATACGGTCGCCGGGCAGGCCGACCACGCGCTTGATCAGGGTGGTGCCGGTGTCCTCGGTTTTCTTGAAGATCACCACATCGCCCCGCGCCGGCAGCTTGCCGAACAGCCGCTTCTCGGATGCCGGGCCGTAGCCGCCGGGCAGGGACCAGCGGCTGTACCCATAGGCGTATTTGGTGCCGAGCAGCATGTCGCCGATTTGCAAGGTCGGCTCCATGGAGCCCGACGGAATATAGAAAGGCTGGGCGATGGCGGTGGTGGCGCACACCATCAGGATGACCATGGCAAGGGGCTCGATCAGCCAGGCGACCAGGCTGCGGGCGAAGGGCTTTTTCATCATGGTGCCATTGTCGCCTGCTTTGGGCCGCTGGCAAAGCCTGTTTCGGGTTAATCCTTGACGTTGGGGGCCTGAAAGCCGATATGCCCGGAATGATCGAAATCTCGCAGGAATTCGGCTTTGACGCGGCCCACTATCTGGGCAATGGCGCGGCGGAAAATCGCCGCCTGCATGGCCATTCCTTTTATGCCGAAGTCACTCTGCGCGGCCAGGCCAATGCCGCCACCGGCTTCCTGCGCGACTTTGGCGAAGTGGATGCGGCGCTGAAGGCGATCCGCGAAACCCTGGATCACCGGCTGCTGAACGAGATCGAAGAACTCGGTGTGCCGACATTGGAAAATCTGGCGAAGTACATTTTCGTGCGCGCCAAGGCAGCGCTGCCGGAAGTGGCGCGGGTAAGACTGCGGCGTCCGTCTTACGGACAGACCTGCACATACGAAGGCTGATCGGATGGCAAAGAAAAATCTTCAGCTCGGCCGCGCCGTGAAACTGCCTGCTTCTCCGGATGAAGCGAAACTGGACACGGTGCCCAATCCCCATCCCGATAGCGATTACCTGGTGCGCTTCACCGCGCCGGAATTCACCACCTTGTGCCCCATCACCGGCCAGCCCGACTTTGCGCATCTGGTGATCGATTATGTGCCGGGCAAAGCACTGGTCGAATCCAAGTCGCTGAAACTGCTGTTGGGCAGTTTCCGCAACATTGGCGGCTTTCACGAAGACTGCACCCTTGTGATCGGCAAGCGTATAAAGCAGGCGATCAAGCCCAAATTCATCCGCATGGCCGGCTTCTGGTATCCGCGCGGCGGCATGCCGATCGATGTGTTCTGGCAGTCTGGAAAACTTCCAAACGGGATCTGGTTGCCCGACACAGGTGTTTCATCTTATCGGGGCCGCGGCTGACTGGGTCCCCCGGTCAAGCCGGGGGATGTAAGCTTTTCTAACTCGCTCCGCTCGCAAGAAAAGCTAACAGCTACCTGATCCCGGCGTACAATCCTACCGTGGGCGCGGCTAGCAGAGGCGCTTTGCGTCGCGGGCCAATGTGCTAGCGTGCGCCAACGGACCGGGAAGACCCGGCCGAGTCGAGAGTCCGGGGGGATTCATGTCACAGCACGATCTTGTTTTGCTTGGAATCGCGGTTGTCGTATTTTTGGCGTTGGTCGTCGCCATCGCGCGATTCCGGCTTCATCCTTTTCCCGCACTGGTGATCGGCGCGCTGGTGCTGGGTCTGTGGGCGGGCGCGCCCGCGGCGCAGGTGCTGGCAAGTTTCGGCAAGGGTTTCGGCGACACCCTGGCCAATGTCGGCATGTTGCTGGCGCTGGGTGCGATGTTCGGTGAGCTGCTGGCCAGTTCCGGCGGCGCGGAACGTGTTTCTTCCAGCCTGTTGAGTTTCGGCGGTCCGCGCATGGTGCCCTGGACCATGTGCGCGGTATCCATGATCTTGGGCCTGCCGCTGTTCTTCGAAGCCGGCGTGGTGCTGATGATGCCGATTGTGCTGAATGTCGGCGCGCGACTGGCAAAGGATTCCGGCGGACTGAAGGGCAATCCCTATCTGCTGGCGGGTCTGCCGGTGTTCGCGGGCCTGTCCATCGTGCATGCGCTGGTGCCGCCGCACCCCGGTCCCATGGTGGCGATCAGCGCCCTGAATGCAGACCTTGGTCACACCCTGGTGCTGGGCCTTCTGATGTGCATTCCCATCGCGGTGGTGGCGGGCCCGCTCTTCACCTTGTGGATCGCGCCCAAGGCCAGCGCCGCGCCGCCGGTGGACCTGGTGGGCCGGCTGACCCGCAAGGATGACCAGTACCGCGCGCCCTCCCTCACGGTCACCATCTTCACCATCCTGTTTCCCATTCTGTTGATGCTGGGCAAGATGGCGGCCGACCTGTCGCTGCCGGTCGGCCATCCGGTGCGCCTGCTGTTCGCCTTTATCGGTAACCCCATTGTGGCGCTGCTGCTGGCGGTGCTGCTGGCCATGTTCACCTTCGGTTTCTTCATCGGCAAGGACACCAGGGTGGTGGGTAAGCTGCTGGGCGATGCGCTGCCCCCGATTTCCGCCATCATGCTGATCATCGGCGCCGGCGGCGCGCTGAAGCAGATGCTGATCGATGTGCAGCTTGGTGCGGTGATTGCGCACGCTTCCCAGATGGTGATGCTGAGCCCGATCCTGCTCGGCTGGTTTATCGCCGTGATCATGCGGCTGGCCACCGGCTCGGCCACCGTGGCCATCGTCACCGCCTCGGGCCTGATGGCGGCGACGGTGACCGCCGATCCCCACCTCAATCCTTCGCTGCTGGCGCTGGCGATCGGTGCGGGCTCGCTGTTCTTCTCCCACATCAATGACGCGGGCTTCTGGCTGGTGAAGGAATATATGGGCATGAACCTGCCCAACATGTTCAAGACCTGGTCGGTGCTGGAGACCATCATCGCGGTGATGGGGCTTGTGCTCGCGCTGGGACTCTCATTGGTAACCTAGCGTTCTGTGATCTCGGCCTCGCGGCACACTACGCTGACGCTAGTGCCGCTTCGGCGTTCGCCGGCTCGCGGATCGCTCGCCAACGAACTATCTGACCGGACAGACCTTCATCAACG
>JACCXK010000209.1 GCA_013697055.1 Alphaproteobacteria bacterium | reverse complement strand
CAGCCATTCTCCTCCACCGGCGGATGCGTGTCATGGAACAGCGCCACGCCACCGTCCGGTGTCACGATGCGGTCCAGCACGGACAAGGTTGCGGCGCGGTCCATCCAGTGAAAGCTGCGCCCCATCGCCGCCAGGCGAAACGGCCCCATGCCGGGCGCCAGATCATGCGAGCTGGCCTGCACGAAATTCACCGTCACGCCGGCAGTGTCCGCCGCGCCTTGCGCCGCCGCCAGCATGTCCGGCTCCGGGTCCATGGCGGTGACCGCCATGCCCAATCTGGCAAAGCCGACCGCCAGCATGCCGGTGCCGCAGCCAAGGTCCAGCACCGCATCCCCCGCCTTCAGGCCCATCAGGCCCGCCAGCCGCGCCAGCAGCCTTTCGGGATAATCCAGCCGGTAACGCTCATAAAAGGCCGCCGTACCAGCGAAACGGCGCGGGTCATACGGTAGCTGCGTCATTTCCTTGGCCGCTTCCTCTCCCGGAACCTTTTGGACTTTGCTTTGTTCGTCATGGGCTTATACTGCCCTTGCCTTATTTTGAACGGACTCAATGGCCAATATCGCGCTTGTTGACGATGATAAAAACATCCTCGCCTCGGTCAGCATGCTGCTGGAGCAGGAAGGCTATCACGTCCGCACATTTTCCGATCCCGCCGCGGCCCTGACCGCGCTGGCGCCCGCGCCGCCCGACCTCGCCATCCTGGACATCAAGATGCCGCGCATGGACGGGCTGGAGTTGCTCCGCCGTCTCAAGCAGGGCTCGCCCGATCTGCCCGTCATCTTCCTCACCAGCAAGGACGAGGAGATCGATGAGTTGATGGGCCTCAATGCCGGCGCCGACGATTATATCCGCAAGCCCTTCTCCCAGCGCCTGCTGCTGGAGCGTGTGCGCGCCGTGCTGCGCCGCGCCGAAGGCAAGCATGTGCCACCCGCCGCGCCCGGCGACGCGATCAAGGCCGAAGCCCTGGTGCGCGGCAAGCTGGCGCTGGACCCCCAGCGCCATGAATGCACCTGGGACGGCAAGCCGGTGCGCCTGACCGTCACCGAGTTTCTTATTCTCCAGGCGCTGGCGCAGCGGCCCGGCTTTGTCAAAAGCCGCGACAGCCTGATGGACGCGGCCTATGACGACCAGGTCTATGTCGATGACCGCACCATCGACAGCCACATCAAGCGGCTGCGCAAGAAGTTCAAGGTGGTGGCGGACGATTTCGACGCCATCGAAACGCTCTATGGCGTGGGCTATCGCTACCGCGAATAATGCCCCACTTCTCCGCCCTCACCTGGCGCATCCTGGGTTTCAATGCGCTGGCGCTGCTGATCCTGATGGGCGGCGTGATCCTGGTGCAGGCCAATGGCCGCGGGCTGGTGGAAGAACGGCTGGGCGGCGTGCAGCAACAGGCCTCCATCGTCGCCAGCACCCTGGCCGCCTACGCCACCGATGACGCAAGCAAGACCCTCAAGATCGACGATGCCGAGCCGCTGCTGCGCCAGCTGATCGCGCCGACCCGGCTTCGCGCGCGGCTTTATTTGCCCGGGGGAAATCTGGCGATCGATACCCGCAATCTCCTGCGGCGCAATGTGGTGCAGACCGCCGAGCTGCCGGCGCTGGACACCGGCGGCCAGGTCCAGTCCTGGGTCCAGCGGCTGTATGACGGCATCATGGGAGTGCGGCCCTTTGCGCATCTGGAGCCCTATTACGAAGGCGGCGAGGACGGGCGGGTTTACCGCGAAGTGAAAACCGCGCTGGACGGCGTCACCGCCACCGCCGAGCGGGTCGATTACCAGAACAAGCTGGTGCTGTCGGTGGCGGTGCCGGTTCAGGGCGTGCGCGCCATCTATGGCGCGCTCCTGGTCTCCACCGAAGGCGGCGATATCGACGACATCCTGCGCCAGGAACGCGCCACCCTGATCGAAGTGTTCGTGGTGGCGCTGCTGGTGATGCTGTTTTCCTCGCTGTACCTGGCCGGCACCATCGCCGAGCCGATCAAGCGGCTGGCGGCGGCGGCCGACCTTGTGCGCTCCGGCCTCGGCGGTCGCAGCGACATTCCCAACTTCCCGGAACGTACCGACGAGATCGGCGATCTGGCCGACAGTCTGCGCTCCATGACCGGCGGGCTTTACGACCGCATCGACGCCATCGAGAGCTTTGCCGCCGACGTGGCGCACGAACTGAAGAACCCCCTCACCTCGCTGGCCAGCGCGGTGGAAATGTTCTCCCGCGCCAAGGATGAGGAAAGCCGCGCCCGGCTGCTGGGCATCGTGCGCGGCGACATCAAGCGCATCGACCGGCTGATCACTGACATTTCCGACGCCTCGCGGCTGGACGCGGAGTTGTCGCGCGAGGCCAAGGAGCCGGTGGTGCTGTCGCGGCTGCTCAGCACCATCATCGAGATCTATCGCATGACCGACAGCGGCGTGGAGTTTGTGCTGAACGACCAGCTGCCGCCGGGCGCCAATGTGCTGGGACGCGATGAGCGGCTGGGCCAGGTGTTTCGCAACCTGATCGACAATGCCGCTTCCTTCAGCCCACCGCGCGGCACGGTGACGGTCACCGCCACGCGCAACGACATTGTCGCCCGCATCACGGTGGAGGATGAAGGCCCCGGCATTCCGCCCGACAATCTGGAATCCATTTTCGAGCGTTTCTACACCGAGCGGCCGGGCGAGAATTTCGGGCGCAATTCCGGCCTGGGCTTGTCCATCGCCCGCCAGATCATCGAAGGCGCGGGCGGACGCATCTATGCGGAGAACCGCGCCCCCGACAACACACAGGGCGCGGGCGCGCGGCTGATCGTGGAATTGCCCCTGGCGCTGCAGCATGTCTGAGAAAGCCGAAACGAACATCCATGCCAGCTGTGTCGCCATCGGCGACAAGGGCGTCTTGCTCGTGGGGCCCAGCGGCGCCGGCAAGTCGGATCTGGCGCTGCGCCTGATCGATGACGGTGCCAGGCTGGTGGCCGATGACCGCACCGTGCTTTTCATCGCCAAAGGCGCGCTATGGGCCAAGGCGCCTCCCAGCATTCGTGGATTGATCGAAATCCGGGGGGTGGGCATCGTCAAGTTGCCGGTGCGTGCAAAAGTGAAAATTGCGATTGTGGTGAATCTGGGCAAGGAAGCTGAACGGCTGCCCGTTCACCAATCATGGAAATCGCCGCTCAAAGGCGCCGTGCCATTGCCGCAAATCACGCTGGATGCCCGTTTCGCCGCCACGCCGGCCAAAATCCGCGCCGCCCTCAAGGCTTTTTCGCAAGGCTTGTTTCGGACCACCTTCAACCCCAAATAAGTCTTTCCCCGGCAGGCGTTTTTGCTACTGTCCCGCCGCGCGAAGGAATCCGCATGATCGGCATTGTTCTTGTTACCCATGGCCGCCTGGCCCAGGAATTCATTTCCGCGATGGAGCATATGGTGGGACCGCAAACCCATCTGCGCGCCGTCTGCATCGGGCCCGAGGACGATATCGAGCGCCGCCAGCGCGAGATTGCCGCCGCCGCCAAGTCGGTGGATGTGGGCCGCGGCGTGATCATCGCCACCGACATGTTCGGCGGCACGCCCTGTAACCTGGCGCTGACCTTGCTCGAGCGCGGCAAGATTGAAGTGCTGGCCGGCGTCAACCTGCCCAGCCTGATCAAGCTGATTGATATCCGCGCCAAGCTGCCGCTGGAACAGGCGGTCAAAGACGCCATCGAGGCCGGCCGCAAATATATGCGGGCCGGAAGCGCCGACCTGGGATGACCACGCTTCATGCCAGCGCCACCATCCTGAACAAGCGCGGGCTGCATGCCCGCGCCAGCGCCAAGATCGTGGAAGCCTCGGCGCGCTTCCAGTCCGAGATTCACATCCTGAAGGACGGCAATGCCGTCAACGGCCGCTCCATCATGGGCCTGATGATGCTGGCGGCCTCCATCGGCTCCACCGTGATGGTGACCGCCGAAGGTCCCGATGCCCAGGAAGCGCTGACGGCGATTTTGGCTCTGATTGAGGCAAAGTTCGGAGAAGAGTGATTTCCGCGAATATCGCGGGAAATGCTATATTCGACTCACCTAGGGCGAGGTGGCGATATGGGCGCACCATCACAAATGCGTCGGACCGAATTGGCGATGTCCGAAGCGCGAACGCAGGAAACCCTGGATCAAGGCTTTTGCGGACGGCTGGCGACGATCGGTGAGGATGGCTACCCTTACTGCGTCCCCTTGATTTATGCCTTGCTGGACGGGGAAGTGTATTTGCACAATACCCGGGCGCGCGGACATTTACGCGCAAATGTCGAGCACAACCCGCATGTCTGTTTCGAAATTGATGTCGCCGGCGAGGTTTTTCCTTATGGCCGCTTTGAATGCGACACGACTGTTTCCTATCGAAGCGTCATTCTGTTCGGGAAAATTCGTATCGTGGAAGACATCGGTGCAAAACAGAGGTTCTTCGAAGCCCTGATGCAAAAATATGCGAAGACACGAGAGGATCGGTCGAAAGGATTTTTTCCACGTATCGAGCAGATCACGCTCTATGCCATCACGATCGAGCGCGCGACGGGAAAGGAAATTTCCCTTCCTGAACTGTCCCAACAATGGCCCGCATTGGATCGCACGAAAAACCCAAATGCCGATCCAACTGCGAAATGACAAAGCGCAGATTTGCGCCTAGCCGCACATACCCATGACTCTCTCCATCGCCGCTCTCGTCTTGTTCGCCGCCTTGCTGCACGCCTCCTGGAACGCCGTGCTCAAGCGTGGCCAGGATGGCCTTTGGGGCATGACGGTGATGGGCATCGCCACGTCGCTGGCCTGCGCCGCCCTGGTGCCGTTCCTGCCGCTGCCTGCCCGCGCCAGCTGGCCCTATATCGCCGGCTCGGCGCTGCTGCATGTCGGCTACAATGCTTTCCTGGTGCGCGCCTACCGCAGCGGCGATTTCGGCAGCGCCTATCCCATTGCACGCGGCTCCTCGCCGCTGCTGGTGACATTGGGTGCGGCGCTGGTCGCACAAGAAGTGCCGACGCTCACCGGCATGGCGGGCATCGTGCTGGTCAGCATCGGCATCATCTCGCTGGGCTTTCGCGGCCGCCGCCTGCCGGAGACGGGGATATTCTATGCACTGGGCACCGGCTTCTTCATCGCCGCCTATAGCGTGACCGACGGCATCGGCGGACGCCTGTCCGGGAGCCCGGTGTCGTACACCTTGTGGATGTGCCTGCTGTGGGGCGTCACCGCACTGCCGATCTATATGGCGCGGCGGCGCGACATGCGCGTCTGGCGCGGCGCCAGGGCGACCGGCATGGCGGCGCTGGGCGGCTGGGTGTCGCTGCTGGCTTACGGCATCGTGATCTTCGCCATGACGGTCGCGCCGATGGGCTCGGTCTCGGCCCTGCGCGAGACCAGCGTGTTGTTCGCGGTACTGCTGGGGCGCATAATCTTCGGTGAAAAGCTGACGGCCCGCCGGATCGCCTCGGTGCTGGTGATCGCGGCGGGAGCGCTGTGCCTGGAATGACGGTGTTGAAAAAATTCGCTAGTGTCCTGCTGGCGCTGCTCAGCCTGTTGTCGCTGTCCGCTGCCGCGCAGACCGTGCGGCCGTCGCTGCCCAGCGGCATCATCGCCCATCCTGCGCTGTGGCACGTCCAGGGCGATGCCGGCCAGGTTTATCTGTTGGGCGCGGTGCATGTGTTGCCGCCCAACATGAATTGGCGCACCCCACCCATCATGATGGCTTTGTCGCGCGCCGAAGTCTTTGTCTTCGAAGTGCCCGAAGACGAAGCGGCGGTAAAGGAGCTGCATGGCCTGATCCAGGAACATGGCTTCCTGCCGCCGGACCAGAAACTGCGCAACTTGCTGCATCCCCAATTCCGCGACGACTATGACGCGGCGTTGAAATCCTCCGGCCTGGACGCCGCCACCCTGGAGCGCGAACGGCCCTGGCTGGCCGGCATCCAGTTGATGTTCGCCCAGATCAGCAAGCTCCGCTATGCCGCCAACAACGGCGTGGACAGTGTGCTGATGGAAGACGCCGTGCGGCACCACAAGCCTGTCCGCTATTTCGAAACCATCGCGGACCAGTTCGCCCTGCTGGCGCCGGACGACCGCGATCTGGAGCTGGAAGAGTTCGAGGCGGGGCTGAAAGACCTGCGCGATGTCGCGGCCGGCATCCGGCCCATGGTCACCGCCTGGGCCAATGGCGACCAGTCCAGGCTGGACGAGTTGATCAATGGCGACCTCAACCAGTTTCCCCAGGCCCGCAAGACGCTGCTGGAAGACCGCAACCTGCGCTGGCTGCCCAAGATCGAAGCCATGCTGGAAGAGAAGCACGTCTTCTTCGTCACCGTCGGCGCGGGGCATCTCACCGGTCCGGCGGGGGTGCCGGCCCTGTTGCGCAAAGCGGGGTACAAGGTGGAAGGGCCGTGATGACGCGGCGAAGTCGCGGTCATCACGGCGCCGCAGCGGGCCGCGCGTCAGCGACTTGAGGCCCGCGAGGCCGGACCCATGATAGGCCGGAAATCCGGCTTTTCCGCGCCGCGCAACATCATATGCACATTTCTTTATATGCTCCTTGCCCGCCGCCGCCCCGGCTGGTATAGGCACGCCCGAAATCCACGGGAATCCCTTCATGGCCGCCTTCAGCGACTACATCGTCAAAGACATCACCCTGGCCGAATGGGGCCGCAAGGAACTGAACATCGCCGAAATCGAGATGCCGGGCCTCATAGCCACGCGCGCCGAATACGGTCAGGCGCAGCCCTTGAAGGGCGCCCGCATCGCCGGCTCGCTGCACATGACCATCCAGACCGCCGTGCTGATCGAGACCCTGAAGGCGCTGGGCGCCGACATCCGCTGGGTGTCATGCAACATCTATTCGACCCAGGACCATGCCGCCGCGGCCATCGCCGCCGCCGGCATTCCGGTCTTCGCGGTCAAGGGCGAGAGCCTGAAGGATTACTGGGACTACACCGCCAAGCTGTTTGAATGGCATGGCGGCGGCTACCCCAACATGATCCTGGACGATGGCGGCGACGCCACCATGCTGGTGCATCACGGGTTGCGCGCCGAAAAGGGCGATGTTGCCTTCCTGGAAAAGCCCGAGAACGAAGAAGAAGAAGTCTTCTACGCGCTGATCAAGCGCCTGTTGAAGGAAAAGCCCAAGGGCTGGTTCGCCGAAATCGCCGCCAGCATTAAGGGCGTGTCGGAAGAAACCACCACCGGCGTGCATCGGTTGTACCTGATGGAAAAGGACGCCAAGCTGCTGTTCCCCGCCATTAACGTCAATGACAGCGTCACCAAGTCCAAGTTCGTCAACCTGTATGGTTGCCGCGAGTCGTTGGTGGACGGCATCCGCCGCGGCACCGACGTGATGATGTCGGGCAAGGTCGCCATGGTCGCCGGCTTCGGCGATGTGGGCAAAGGCTCGGCCGCCTCGCTGCGCCAGGCCGGCTGCCGCGTCATGATCTCGGAAATCGATCCGATCTGCGCCCTGCAGGCCGCTATGGAAGGCTATGAAGTCGTCACCATGGAAACCGCCGCGCCGAAGGCCGACATCTTCGTCACCGCCACCGGCAACGTGGACGTCATCACCATCGAACATATGCGGGCCATGAAGGACCGCGCCATCGTCTGCAACATCGGCCACTTCGACAGCGAGATCCAGATCGCCGCCACCAAGAACCTCAAGTGGCACAACGTCAAGCCGCAGGTGGACGAGATCGAGTTCGCCGACGGCAAGCGCATCATCATGCTGTCGGAAGGCCGCCTGGTGAATCTGGGCAACGCCATGGGCCACCCCTCCTTCGTCATGTCGGCCTCCTTCACCAACCAGACCCTGGCGCAGATTGAGCTGTGGCAGAACACCGGCAAGTACGAGAAGAAGGTCTATGTCCTGCCCAAGGTGCTGGACGAGAAGGTCGCTCGCCTGCACCTGGGCAAGGTCGGCGCCACTCTGACCGAACTGTCCAAGAAGCAGTCCGACTACATCACCATCCCGCAGTCCGGCCCCTACAAGCCGGACACCTATCGCTATTAAACGGCATCCATTGACGAACGAAGGGC
>JACCXK010000200.1 GCA_013697055.1 Alphaproteobacteria bacterium | reverse complement strand
ATCTCCACCCCCACCAGCCGGCAGCCCAGCGGCAGGCGAAAATCGGACGGATGATCGTAGGAATAGAAGGGCAGAACGCCTTCGGCGTTGCTGGTGTCGCTGTTGGCCTTGGCCAGGTTCAGCCGGGGCGCGACGGAAAAGAAGAAGCTGGCGTCAAAGGCATGGGCGATCCGCACCAGGTTGCCCAGGTTCATGGGCTTGGACACGCCTTCGACGCCGACCGCGAAATAGCCCTTCATGCGGCCTGACTAGCCGATTCAGGCCGGGGACGCCAATCAGCGCAGGCGTCTGGTGCTCATCGCCGCCAGGTCGGCGCGGTCCAGGAACGGCGTCTCGTATTCGACCTCCCGCACGATGCATTCGCGCGTGCTGCCGCCGTTCTGCACCAGCATGGAATCGCCCTGGGCGACACAGGACAGGCGGCCCACGCCGCGGCCCTTGAAGCGCAGGCCGAACTGGCGGTCGATATCGTAGCATTTGGAGATGAAAGTCAGGCGGTAGCGCACCCGCGCCGTGTCGGTGACGATCAGCGAGCGGGAGCCCGCCACGTACTGATAGTCATGGATATTGCCCTGTTGCAGGCAGGCCCTGCCGGTCGGGACGGGCGCCGGCTCCGGCGGCTGGGCCAGCGCCGGCAGGGATATGACGGCCATCAGCAAGGCCAAAAAATACCGAGTCATGCTACACTCCATTTGCGCTCATGGCGCATTCCCAAGGGGACCGCTCCGGTCCCGAATTTTTCTCATCAGGTGCGCGCATGTCCAGAACAAAAAAGGCCCTGCGCACACGGGTACACAGCGCCCCCCTGCTCAAGCAATTGGGACCGGGCCTGATCACCGGGGCCGCCGACGACGATCCCAGCGGCATCGCCACCTACAGCCAGGCCGGGGCCCAGTTCGGCTTCCACCTGCTCTGGACCATGCTGCTGACCTTCCCGCTGATGGTGGCGATCCAGATGGTCAGTGCCCTGGTGGGCCGGGTCACCGGCCGGGGCCTGGCGTACAATATGGGACAGGTGATGCCCCGCCCGCTGGTGCTGGGACTGCTGTCGCTGCTGTTCATCGCCAACACCATCAATGTCGGCGCGGACCTGGCGGCCATGGGCGAAGCGGCCAAGCTGGTGACGGGACTGAACCAGCATGCCGCGACCATCTTCTTCGCGGTTCTGTCGCTGGGCCTGCAACTGTTCATTCCCTATCGCCGCTATTCGCGCTTCCTGATGGTGCTGACCTTCAGCCTGTTCGCCTATGTCGCCATCATGTTCCTGTTGCCGCTGGACTGGAAAGCGATCGGCGCGGGAATGATCGGACTGCATCCGGATCTCACCGAATCCGCCGCCACCACCATCGTCGCCATCTTCGGCACCACCATCAGCCCCTATCTTTTCTTCTGGCAAAGCGCCCAGGAAGTGGAGGAAGTGGAACAGGACGCAGAGGCGCACCCCCTGATCGATGTACCGCGCGAGGCGCAGGCCGCCATCAGCCGCATCCGGGTGGACACCATCGCCGGGATGCTGGCGTCGAACCTGATCGCCCTGGCGATCATGATCGCCACCGCCGCCACCTTGCACGCCCATGGCACCACCAGCATCGACACCGCCGCCCAGGCCGCCAGCGCGCTCAAGCCCATCGCGGGCGATTTTGCCTTTGCCCTGTTCGCCATCGGCATCATCGGCACCGGACTTCTTGCCATTCCGGTTTTGGCGGATCGACGGGCTATGCCGTGGCGGAAGCGGCGGGCTGGAAAACGGGCCTCGATAACATGCCGTGGCAGGCGCGCGGCTTCTATTGCGTGATCGGGGCGGCGGTACTGCTGGGACTGGGGATTGACTGGTCTCCGCTGGATCCCATCAAGGCGCTGTACTGGAGCGCGGTGCTGAATGGCGTCATCGCCGTGCCGATGATGGCGGCGCTGATGGTGGTGGCCGGCAGCAAGCGAAAGATGGGCGAATTCCGCGCCGGCTGGGTGCTGGGCGGGCTGGGCTGGCTGTCCACCGCCGTGATGGCGGCGGCAGCGATCACCATGATATATGTCAGCGTGAAATAGCGAGGCTGCGCATGGTCATCCTGGGCTGGATTTTCTTCGGCGCCTTTATCGGCTGGCTCTCGACCCTGGTGATGGGCAGGCAGAGTGGCGGCTGCCTGGTCAATATCGCGTTGGGACTGGTGGGTGCGCTGGCCGGCGGTTTCCTGTTCAAGACCCTGAACGGGGATTTCGACTACAACCAGCACGGCTTTATCGTTTCGACGGTGGTGGCGGTGATCGGCGCGATCATCGTGCTGGCGATCTGGAACGCCATCACCGGCCACCGGCCTTTACGCTAGCACCAGGGCGGCACGGGCTTCTTTTCGCCCGACGACATGCCGCCGACATGCGACAGGATGCGGGCATAGTTGGCATCGCCCGGCCTGGACGCCAGCACGCCGTCCAGCGGCCCGCCCGGAACGGAGCGGATGTTGAGGGTGATGGTGCCGTCGGCGCCCATCAATGCGGTGCCGATGCTGCCGGGGCCACGGCAATCCTGCTGCAAGGTCACCGCCGAGGCGGAAACCGTCAACAACAGCAGGACGCACAGCGTTTTCATTTTGCCAGGAAATCCAGCACCAGCTTGGTGGTCGCGGCGGGATTTTCTTCCATGATCCAATGGCCTGAAGCCGGCACGATGCCTCCGGTGACGTTGGCGGCGGCGAACTTCAACTCCACCGCCATGCCGGGGCCGAAGGATTTCTCCGCCCCCAGCGCCAGCACCGGCATCTGCAGCTTGCCTTTGGCCACCAGCGCCTTGTTGTCGACGGCGTCCTGGTAAAAGCCGTGGAACTGCTCAAAGGCGTCGTGCATGGCATGCGGCCGGGCATAGAGCGCGGCATAGTGATTGCGCGTTGCCTCATCGATTTTCTTCGGGTCGGCGGAAAGCTCGTTGTAGAAGCGGTCGAGATAGATGCGCTCGCGTCCCGCCACCAGCCGCTCTGCATCGGGACCGCGGAAATTGAAGTGCCACAACAGCGGGTTCAGCAAAATCTTGTCCCAGTTGCCAATGCCCGGCAGCGGCGCGTCGATCACCACCCACTTGGTGATGCGGTCCGAATATTGCGCTGCCAGGGCATAGCCCACCATATTGCCGATGTCGTGGGTGACCAGCTGGGCCTTATCCACTTTCAGCGCATCCATCACGCCCGCAATGTCGCGCGCCTCGTTGACCTTGGTGTAGCCGGTGTCCGGATGCGCCGAGAGCCCCATACCGCGCAGGTCGGGCACTATGACGGTGTGATCCTTGACCAGCTTCGCCGCGATGGGCGCCCACATGTCGCCGGTATCGCCAAAGCCATGCAGCATCACCACCGCCGGCCCCGAGCCGCCGGAGCGGACATAAAGCTCGGTGCCGTTGGTCTTGATGGTCTGGGTTTTGAAGGTGGCAGGAAACGGCTCGATGGCGAAGGCGGGCGCGGCTACCAGCAACATGCCCGCGAATGTCACGGAAAAACGCAGCATAAAATCTCCCAAGCCTGTTCTCACGACCATGCACCGGCCATGGCGAAAAACCAAGACGTGCCTTCGCGTGGTGAAATAGCCGGGATGCAATTTCATGCGCGGAATGTTCCAAAATGTGCGTGTGGTGCAATTCCGGCGGCTCGAAATATCGCAACCTGCTCCGGCAACAAGGGGCTTCACCATGAATCGCAATATCGGGATGGCGGGCGTAGCCGCCGCTTTCTTTTTCGCATCCGGCGCCATGGCAGCCGAGCCCACCCCACAGCAGATGGTGGACACTTTGCACACTACCTTTGGTGATCACCACTCGCGCGCCGTCCATGCCAAGGGCACAATTGTGGAAGGCAGCTTTACCGCGAACCCTGCGGCGCGGAGCCTGAGCGCTGTCGCGCTGTTTTCAGCAGCCAAAGTCCCTGTCACGGCGCGCTTTTCCGACTTCACCGGCATCCCCACCATTCCTGACAATGTCGGCGACGCCAATCCGCGGGGCTTTGCAGTGAAATTCAAGGCGCCCGGCGGCGACTTCGATATCGTCACCCACAGCTTCAATGGCTTTCCCACCAAAACCTCGGGAGAATTCCGCGAATTGCTGCTGGCCATCCCGGTCAGCGGCGAAGGCGCCGTCAAGCCGACCGCATTGGAAAAATTCCTGGCCGCCCACCCCATCGCCAAGACCTTCCTGACCACCCAGAAATCACCGGAAAGCTTCGCGACCTCTGCCTATTTCGGCGTCAACGCCTTCAAATACACCAAGGCGGGCAGCGCCAGCTTTGTTCGCTACCGGCTGGTACCGGCGGCAGGCGAGCATTATCTCGACGCCGCCGCCCTGGCCGCCAAAAGCGCGAACTTCCTGCAGGACGATATCGTCCAGCGGTTGGCGAAGGGACCGGTGTCCTTCGACTGGTTCGCGCAGATCGCCGCCAAGGGCGATGCGATTGACGATCCGTCAGTGGCATGGCCGGGCGGCCGCAAACTGGTGAAACTTGGCACCATCACCTTGACCAAGGTCGTCGCCGACACAGGGACCGACCACCAGCTCTTGTTCCTGCCCGCCAACATGCCGGACGGCATCGAAGCCGCCGATCCCATGCTGGGCATCCGCAACAACGCCTATCCGATTTCCTTCAGCCACCGGCAATAGGCTTACACGGGCGCTGGACAGACCGCTGCCTTGCGCTAGGATTCCCCCTTGACGGGGGCGGAAGATGCGCGAGGACAGACGGCGCGCCTATGGCGATGACCTGGCCGGCCGCTTCTGGCTCAAGCGGCAGCAGTCGCATGTGACGCGCACCTTTCGGCGCGGCATTCTGGCCGTCACCCAACTGAAGTCGGATTTGCCCACGCC
Organism: Alphaproteobacteria bacterium; assembly: GCA_013697055.1. GTDB lineage: Bacteria > Pseudomonadota > Alphaproteobacteria > Micropepsales > Micropepsaceae > Rhizomicrobium. The sequence continues at coordinate 354 of JACCXK010000200.1, read as the reverse complement.
CGCGCCGACCCAAAGCATCGGCCATGACGATGCCTATCTGGTCGGGCTGCAGTTGCGCGATGTGCCCGACCATGAATTGTGGCAGGACGCGCGGCCGCTGCGGGTGGAGGCCTTTGCCGCCATGGACACCAGCTTCTATGACCTCCGGCGGGATCCCATCGCTTTTGTGCGCGGGTCTTACCATAGCCTGCAATTCTACCTGCCGTGCTCCGTGTTGACGGAGATCGCGCAGCAGAACGATTATAAATTCCACGGCGAACTGGGCTGCCGCTATGGCGTGAGCATGAACGATCACGTCATCGGCCGCTTGGGTGCGGCCCTGCTTCCGGCGCTGGAACGCAGCCAGGCCATTGA
>JACCXK010000238.1 GCA_013697055.1 Alphaproteobacteria bacterium | reverse complement strand
GTGTCTGCGGCATCGGACCCGCGGCCACCGGTATGCGCGGCGCCGGTTGCGACGGGGCCATGCTGGGCATCGGGATCGGGGCCGGGGTGTTGACCGCGGTGGACGCGGCCGACGCATCCGGCGCCGTGGAACGGATCAGGGCGATATTGGCCGCGATCTTGGTGTCATGCGCGCTGGCATTGGCAATCTCGGCGCGGCCGGCCAGTTTGTGGGCCATGGCCGGATCATTGGCCAGCATGCGGGACAGGGCATAGTTGCTCAGCACGCTGGGTTCGCCCGGTTTCAAGGCCAGGGCATGTTCATAGGCAACCTGTGCGTCTTTCTGGTTGCCGAGCTGGTCATAGGCGACGCCCAGCGCGGAGAAGACCGACCAATCGGTGGGTTGCAACTGTCCAGCGCGGGTGAGGAAATTCACCGCGTCCTGGGCGCGGCCCATCGCCGCCAAGGTCTTGCCATATTCGCTGACCACGCGCGGGTCGTCCGACGCGATCATCATCACCTGCGACAGATGCCGGATGGCTTCGGGATAATTGCCGGAAAGCCGCAACGCCTGCGCCTGGTTGACGCTGTCGTCCAGGCTGGTGCCCGGTAGAGCCGAGGCAGCAGCGGCCTTCTCGTCCTTGGTCGGGGACTTTGTGGACGGCGTGAAATCAAACCAGCCGGCATGGGCGCTGATGGCGGATGAGCCAAGCAACATTGTGGCCAGGGCAAAACGGGTGGCGGACAAAGCCATGGGGGGCGCCTCGAAAATTGCTGGCGCAACAGTGCCAGTACCCCAGTCAACAAACCCTTAAGTATATCGGCCCATATAGATGTAAGAGGATTCGCGCCGTTAACGCGGGGTTAAGTGCCCCAGTCCTGACGCAATAAAGGATTAACTTTTCGGATCATGTCGCAACGTCTCGCAGCCCTGATCGCGTTGCTCGCCTTTGTTGTGGTGGTGATGGGCGCGCTGGTGACCGGCGGCAAGCTGGGCCTGGACGATGCCGGCCCGACGCGTATTTCCTTCCAGATCGCCACCGGATCCACCGAAGGCGTCTATTTTCCCGTCGGCCAGGCACTGGCGGGCCTGATCAGCCATCCCCTGGGCGTGGGCCGCTGCGACACCGCCACGGTTTGCGGCCCCGCCGGCGTCATCCTGTCGGCCCGGACCAGCCAGGGCGCGGCCGACAACCTCAGGGCCGTCAACAGCGGGGCGGTGGATTCCGGTTTTGCCGATGGCGATGTGATCGCCGCCGCGGTCGCGGGCCAGGGCGTCTTCCGCCGCCCGGCGCGGCATTTGCGGGTCATCGCCGCCCTGTTTCCCGAAGAGGCGCATCTGGTGGTGGCGGCCAATTCCAATATCTGGTCGGTGGAGGACCTGCGCGGGAAGCGGGTGCTGCTGGGACCGCCGGGCAGCGGCGGCATGGTGCGCTCCAGGGCCATTCTCACCGCCTTCCGGGTGCGGGTGCGCGAAATCATCTCTGACGACAGCGCCGGCCAGATGATGCGCGAGGGCAAGATCGACGCCTATTTCACCGTGGCTGGCGTGCCGCTGGATTCGGTGAAGATCCTGCTGGCCGATCACGTCGCGCGCCTGGCGCCGATCGATGGCGAAGGCCGCGACCGCCTGATCCAGATGGTGCCGCAACTGGAACACGCCACCATTCCCGCCGGCGCCTATCCCCATTCCGGCCCGGTCGAGACCGTGGCCACCCGCGCCTATTGGGTGACGCGCGACGGCGAAGGCGATTCGCTGGTCTATGGCATGACGCGGGCGCTGTTCAATCCGGCCAATCACGGCATGCTGGCGCAAAGCCATCCATCCGCGCGCGCCATCGGCCTGGACAGCGCGGCGGTCAATCCGCCGGCGCCGCTGCATCCGGGCGCGGCGCGCTTCTATCGCGAAAAGGGCATGTTGTCCGGCGACTCCGGCTGACGGGCTGGGTACCTCTACCGGACAGGCGGCAACTCCGAAGGCAGTCCGGCATCGACTTCACCTTGCGAAACCTTGCGCCATTCTTCCATGCCGGGCAAAGCGATGATCCGGTCCATATAGGCGCGTGACGAAGCGGGCACCGTCACACCATAGGTATCGAAGCGCGACACCACCGGCGCGTACATGCAATCGGCCACCGAGAATTTCCCGAACAGGTAATCGCCCTTGTGGGCGGCCAGCGCCTCTTCCCAGGCGGCGATGATGCGGGCGATCTGTTTCTGCGTGTCTTCGCGCAATTCGGGCATCGGTTTGTTGCGGACAAAATCCATGGTCAACTGGTCGCGCAGATCCGGAAAGCCGGAGTGCATTTCGCAGGAATAGCTGCGGGCGATGGCGCGGGCGTTTGCGTCGGCAGGCCACAGCCCGGCCTCGGGATGGCGCTCGGCGATGGTTTCGCAGATCGCCAGGCTGTCCCACACGGTCAGGGTCTTGCCGCTTTTTTGATGGCCTACCGCTTCGCTACTTGAGGCCGATTCCTCGATCTTCAGCACCGGCACCTTGCCCGCGGGTGAGTATTCGAGGATCTGCTCCCTGGAGGTGGGGTGATCTTTCTTGCGCAGGCGGATGTCCACCGTGTCAAACGGCGCGCCGGTGGCCGACAGCGCCAGGAAGGGGCGCAGGCTCCAGCTCGACCAGTTGCGGGTGCCGACGATCAGGGTATAGCGGGCCATGCCTGTGTCCTTGCAGTAGGGTGCACCGATTCATAGAGTCGGCCTCGTCAAAGCGTAAGAGCCAATTATGCATCCAAGCCTTGCCGCCAATGCCAAAAACGCCATTCCGGTCCATGCCGTGGCGGCCAGGGATGCGCGCACCTGGCTGGCCAAACAGAAGCGCAGCGGGCTGGTGACGGCATCGGGCTTTGCCGGCGCGGCCGGCGCCCTGGCGGCGTTGCCGGACTCCAAGGGCGGTATCGCGACCTGGGTGCTGGGGCTGGGCGATTCCAAGGACGCGTTTGCGCTGGCGGCGGCGGCTTCGAACCTGCCCGCCGGTACGTATCGGCTGGGCGAAGTGCCGGAGTTCTGCGGCGGCGCTCATGCCGCGCTGGCCTGGCTGATGGGTGGGTATGCCTTTGACCGCTACAAGAAGAAGACGGCGAAGGCTGCGCGGCTGGTCGTGCCCGCTGGCGTGGATGGCATCGAGGTCTCGCGCATCGCGGAAAATCTTTTTCTCGCCCGCGATCTGGTGAACACACCCGCCAACGACATGGGCCCGGCCGAACTGGAAGCGGCCGCGCGCTCCCTGGCGAAGGAATATGGCGCGAAAGTTTCAGTGGTCAGTGGTGCGGCGCTTTCGAAAAATTATCCCCTGATCGCGGCGGTGGGCATGGGATCGCCCCGCGCGCCCCGGCTGATCGAATTGACCTGGGGCAAAGGTCCTCTGGTGAGCCTGGTCGGCAAGGGCGTCTGCTTCGACACCGGCGGTCTGGACCTCAAGCCGTCTTCCGCCATGCTGACCATGAAGAAGGATATGGGCGGAGCCGCCTGTGTGCTGGCGGTGGCCGGCATGGTGATGGGCGCGAAATTGAACTTGCGCCTGCGCGTCCTGATTCCGGCGGTGGAGAATTCCGTATCGGGCGCCGCCATGCGTCCCGGCGACGTCTTCACCAGCCGCAAGGGCCTGACGGTCGAGATCGGCAACACCGACGCCGAAGGCCGGCTGGTGCTGGCCGACGCACTGGCCGACGCCGACGATGAAAAGCCCGAACTGATGATCGACGTCGCAACCTTGACCGGTGCGGCACGCGCCGCCACCGGCATGGAGCTGCCGCCCTTCTTCGCCGATGACGAAAAGCTGGCGGGCGATTTGGTGCGGGTGGGAACCTGTGTGCAAGACCCGCTTTGGCGGCTGCCCTTGTGGCGCGGCTATGAGGACACGCTGAACAGCCGGGTGGCCGATCTCAACAACAATCCCGCCTACAATTATGCCGGGGCGATTACGGCGGCGCTGTTTCTCAACCGTTTTGTCTCCAGGACCAAAAGCTGGGCGCATCTGGATATTCCCGCTTGGATAGACCGGCCCAAGCCGGGCCGCCCCATCGGCGGCGAAGCCAATGGCGCGCGCGCGATCTATGCCCTGCTGAAAGAGCGTTATGGCCGATAAAAGGCTGACACCCGCGCGGCCCGACCTGGCAGCGGCCCATCTTCGCACCAAGGTGCAAGCGGAACGCTTTGTAGAAGGTTGGATGCTCGATATCACAAAAGGGCGTGCGTCTCTGCATGTTCGCCCGGCTGACGACGCACCACAAGATACGGAACTGCTATTTGGCGAACAGGTCACGGTCTATGAGGACAAAGACGGATGGGCCTGGGTACAGGCACGCACTGATCTTTATGTCGGATATGTGCATTCGGATGTGTTAGGCGACACAATGGCTGGTACCGCGCGTGTCAGTGCCCTGTTGGCGCCGCTTTTTTCCGCTGCCGATCTCAAGACGCCCGTGCGCGATATGCTGCCGATGAATGCCGCTGTGCCCCTCATGGCCCGCAGCGGTGATTATGTTGATACCGGTTTCGGCTTCGTGCATCAGCGCCATCTGCTGCCGCAGGCGACAAAGGATTTCGTGGCCATCGCCGAACAGTTTCTCGGTGTGCCTTACGTCTGGGGCGGCAAGACGGCGGCGGGGCTGGATTGCTCCGGCCTGATCCAGACGGCGCTGCAGGCGGTGGGCAAGGATGCGCCGCGCGACACCGACATGATGGAGAAGGCGCTGGGCGAAGAGGTGTACGCCGCGTCCCAGCGCGGCGATCTGGTGTTCTGGAAAGGCCATATGGGCGTGATGCTGGATGAGACACGCCTCTTGCACGCCAATGCCCATCACATGCTGGTGTCTGTCGAGCCCCTGGTGGACGCGGTGGCGCGGATTGAAAAAGTCGCCGGCCCGGTGACTGCGATCAAACGGCTGTGACCGCGCATCCCCCTCACCCTCGCACGCACTGACGCGCGCGCTCTGCCCTCCACGGGGCGCGCTTGGCCGCGCGCCCGTCCTTCGGACCCCCCTGAGCGGGAGAGGGGAAGATACGTAGTGGTCACCACAAACTTGGAAGCGGGTTAGGGGGGCCGGCCGACACCAACAGGGATAATCAGGAAGCCCTGATCGTCGCATTTCTTCTGATTTCACGCACCGATTTGTCCTTGTGCGCGATCCACAGGAAAAACCGGTTC
>JACCXK010000159.1 GCA_013697055.1 Alphaproteobacteria bacterium | reverse complement strand
ATTGTGCGAGCAGGAGGCGATCAGCAGAAAGCCGCCCGGCGCCGTGACGTCTGCCGCCAGACGCGCCAGCTTGCGATAGGCCTTGGCTCCCGGCTCCAGGTCTTTCTTGGATTTCACGAAGGGTGGCGGATCGGCCAGCACAATGTCGAAGGTCTCGCCGGCGGTTTTCAGCCGCTCCAATTCCTCGAACACATCGGCCTTCACCGCCTGAATGCTCACGCCATTGCTGCGGGCGCTTTCCTCGGCAATGGCCAGCGCCGGCGCGCTCGAATCCAGGCACACGACTTCTTTCGCCCCGGCCTTTGCCGCCAGGATGCCGAAGCCGCCGGTATAGGAATAGGCGTCCAGCACCGTCTTGCCTTCGGCGAAGCCGGCCATGAAGGCGCGGTTGTCGCGCTGGTCGTAATACCAGCCGGTCTTCTGGCCTTCCGCCAAGTCGGCAATATAGCGCGCGCCATTTTCTTCCACCGCGATACGATGGCCGGCGCCCTTGGCGGTCTTCACATAACTTTCCAGGCCTTCCAACCCGCGCGACGGCGCATCGTTGCGCAGCATGATGGTCTTGGGCTTGAGCACGATCTCCAGCGACTGGATCAGGGTGTCGATCTGACGCTCCATCCCCGCGGTGCCGATCTGCACCGTCACGGTGTCGTCGAAGCGGTCGATCACCAGCCCCGGCAAGCCGTCGCCCTCGGCATGCACCAGCCGGTAGAACGGCCTGTGATAGATCGCCTCGCGCAGCACCAGCGCCCGCTTCAACCGCGCGGTGAAGAAGTCGCGATCGATGGCGACATCGCAATCGTCCGACCACAGCCGCACCGCGATCAGGCTCTTGGGATTGAAAGTGCCGGTGCCGAAGGCGCGGCCATCCTCGCCCCGCACATTGACGACGGAACCGGGCGCAATCGCCTTGGCCGCTTCGTCCATGCGGATTTCATTGGAAAAGATCCAGGGCGAGCCTGCGCGATTGCGGCGGCCGCCCTTGGATATCTTGGGCAGGATGATGCTTTTTCTCGACATGGGCGAGACCTGTACAGCCCCCTTGCGCCCCCGTCCATGCCGTCCTTAGATGCGCGCCATATTTCAGTGTCGGGAGAACAACATGGCCGTGGACGGCAAGTGGGAAATCGTCATCAATTCACCGCTGGGCGCGCAAAAAGCTACCCTGGACATTGCCACCGACGGCGCCGTCCTGACCGGCACCCAACAGGCCGCACAGGGTTCCGGCCCGCTGGAAAATGGCAAGGTTGACGGCTATGCATTGAGCTGGTCGGCCAAGATTTCCTCGCCCATGCCGCTGACTCTGGACTTCACCGGCACGGTGGATGGCGACAAGCTTTCGGGCAGCGTCAAGGCCGGCTCGTTCGGTTCCTTTCCCTTCAGCGGAAACCGCGTTTGAGGATTCATCGTAGGAGCGCAGGCGTGAGCCGGAGCGACCAGAAAAAAACTTCACGATGAATGTTCGCATTCATCGTGAGGGTTACCCTTTCATCGCAATTTTCGTTGCGGTGAATTTGCTGGCTTTCTTGCTGTCGGCCTGGTTGGGCTGGTTTCTTGTGCCTGTCACCATCTGGTGCGTCGCCTTCTTCCGCGATCCGGATCGGGTCACACCGGACGGCGCCGGACTGATCATCTGCCCCGCCGACGGCAAACTGTTGCCGCTGGTGGAGGCGGTGCCGCCCGCCGAACTGGGCATGGGCGACGCGCCCCGGCCGCGGCTTTCCATCTTCATGAACGTGTTCAACGTGCATGTGAACCGCAACCCGGTCTCGGGCAGCGTGGTGGCACGCGCTTACCGGCCCGGCAAGTTCTTCAATGCCTCTTTCGACAAGGCCAGCGTCCATAACGAGCGCATGTCCATCCGCCTGCGGCCGGAAGGCGAAACGACCGATGCCAGGGATTTGGCGGTGGTGCAGATTGCCGGCCTGGTGGCGCGGCGGATTGTCTGCGATCTGGTCCAGGGCGAAGGGGTGCGCCGGGGGATGCGATTTGGCATAATCCGCTTCGGCAGCCGGGTGGACGTCTATCTGCCGCCCGGCACCGAGATCCTGGTGACGCCAGGGATCACCACGCGGGCGGGCGAAACCATCCTGGCCCGCTTCTTATAAGAGGAACGATTTTTGGAGCCGGATCGCCTTACCCGTCGCAAGCGCGCCCGGCAGATCGTCGCCGCGCGCCTGGAAAGGCTGGAAGATCTCTCCATCGGCAAGCTGGTGCCGTCCAGCATCACGCTCCTGGCCTTGTGCAGCGGCGTGACCGCGATCCGTTTTGGCTTGCATGAACAATGGCCGGTCGCCGTCACCTTTGTGATCGCCGCCATGATCCTGGACATGCTGGATGGCCGCGCCGCCCGGATGCTGGGCGCCGACAGCCGCTTCGGGGCGCAGCTCGACTCGCTGGCCGACCTGGTGAGCTTCGGCGTGGCGCCCGGGGTCATCATGTATATGTGGAGCCTGCAGAAGATGGGCAATGCCGGCTGGATCGCGTCCCTTATCTTCTGCGCCTGCGCCGCCATCCGCCTCGCCCGCTTCAATGTGGAAAGCGTGCGCGATGAAGGCGCCACCAAGGGCAATCCCTATTTCACCGGCCTGCCCACGCCGGCGGCGGCCTGCATGATGCTGCTGCCGCTGCTGATCTCGTTTCAATTCAGCGATCCGTTGGTGCGGGAGCCCTGGGTATCGGGAATCTTCATCGCCATCACTTCGGTGCTGATGGTCAGCCGCTTGCCGACGCCGTCCATCAAATACATGAAGCTGCAACGCCAGCATCGCGTGCTGGCAGGCCTGGCTTTCGCGGCCTTGGCAGCGCTCTTGATCGCCTGGCCCTGGGGCACCATGACCGTGGGCCTGCTGATCTATGTGGCGTCAATCCCGTTCGCGATCTATGCGCATCACCCGCGCTACGCGACCAAGCAAATCTCCCACTGATCTAAAGCCATGCGGGCCCATGCGGCGAATTCACCGCATGAGCCCGCTTGGGCAAACCTGTTATTTCTCAGGCCCCGCCGCCTCTCCTCCCCCGCGCGCGCGAAGCGCGCTTGCATAGGGGGAGGTGGCCGTAGCAC
>JACCXK010000136.1 GCA_013697055.1 Alphaproteobacteria bacterium | reverse complement strand
CTCCAAGACCGAGGCGCAAGCCTGGCAGGAGATGATTTTCGCTTACCTGCGCGGCCGCGCACGCCTCAGGCGTGTGGCGCTCTTGATCGATGCGCGGCGCGGGGTGATGGACAGCGACATCCAGGTGATGGACCTGCTCGACCGGGCCGCCGTCTCCTATGGCCTGGTGCTGACCAAGATCGATGACATCAAGGCCGCGATGCGTCCCCAGGCGCTGGAAGCCGCCACTGCGGTGGCTGCCAAGCACACCGCCGCGCTGGCGGAAGTGCAGGCCACGTCCGCCCTGACCGGCGAAGGCATTCCCAACTTGCGCACCCATCTTGCGGCGCTGGCGCAATAAAAGGTTGGGAAGCCGCGCCCAGCGCGTTATAACCGCCCGCTTTTTATGTTGTCGGGCGCCCCATGGCCGGATCCACGGAAGAACCTGAAGACCGCAATCTGCGGATCCTGGCGCGTTGGCGTTCCACCGGCCGGGTGCTGGTCGAGGCGCTGCCCTACATTCTCAAATACGACCAGAAGACCATCGTGGTGAAGTATGGCGGCAACGCCATGAGCGACACCGGCGCGCACGACTTTTCCCAGGACATCGTGCTGATGAAGCAGACCGGCATCGATCCGGTGGTGGTGCATGGCGGCGGCCCCCAGATCGGGGCGATGCTCAAGAAGCTGAACATCCAGTCCACCTTCATCGACGGGTTGCGCGTCACCGACGAAGCCGCGGTCGAGGTGGTGGAGATGGTGCTGGCCGGGTCCATTAACAAGCAGATCGTCACCGGCATCAATGCGGCAGGTGGAAGAGCCGTGGGGCTGTCGGGCAAGGACGGCAACCTGGTGATCGCCCGCAAGCTGGCGATGAGCCGCACCAATCCGGAAACCGGGCAGAAGGAAGCGGTGGACCTGGGCTTTGTCGGCGAGCCGGAAAAGGTCAATCCCGAAGTGCTGCACGCCATCATGAAGTCGGAAACCATTCCGGTGATCGCGCCCATCGGCGTGGGCGCCAAGGGCGAGACCTTCAACATCAATGCCGACACGGTGGCGGGCGCCATCTCCTGCGCCCTCAACGCCGAGCGCCTGGTGCTGTTGACGGATGTGGAAGGCGTGTTGGACCAGGACAAAAAGCTCATCTCGCGCCTGACGGTGCGCGAGGCGCGCGCCCTGATCGCCGACGGCACCATCTCGGGCGGCATGATTCCCAAGATCCAGACCGCGATCGATGCGGTGGAAGGCGGCGTCCATGCCGCCGTCATCCTGGACGGGCGCATCCCCCATGTGCTGCTGCTGGAGCTCTTCACCGAGCATGGCGCGGGCACGCTGATCACCGCCGAATGAGGCTGACATTTTCGCTGGCGGTTCTGCTGGGCTTGCTGGCGTGCAGCATCGCGCCGGCCAAGGCCGCGCTGACCCTGTGCAACCGCACCAGCTATATCCTCTATGCCGCGACCTCGGCGATCCAGAGTCCGCGCAGCCAGACGCAAGGCTGGACCCGCATCATACCCGGCGAGTGTCAGTTGGCGCGCAAGGAACCGCTGACGGCGGAGACCTATCTGGTCCATGCCCGCTCATCGCTGGCCCATTCGGGACCGGCACGCGCCTGGGGCGGCGCCTATCCGGTCTGCGTCAAGGATGCCAACTTCACCATCGCCCAGGGCGTCACCCCGCTTTATTGCACCGCCGAGGACACCTTCGCCCTGCCCTTTGCGCCGCTGGACAATCGCGGCAAGAGCGTCTGGATCATGAATTTCGACGAAAAGCCGGTGATGAGCCCCATCGAGGCGCAACTGGCCGGGGCCAAGCGCCTCTTGGCCGACAATGGCTACAAAATCGGGCGCATCGACGGCAAGCCGGACAAACTTACCGGCTTGGGCCTGGCGGATTTTCGCAGGCGGATGAAGCTCGCCGCCACTGCCGGCAATACCGAGCTGTTCGACGCCCTGGAACGCGAGGCGCGCACGAAGATCGCGCCCGCCGGCTATACCGTCTGCAACGAAACCCGCGAGGTGCTGCAGGTGGCGCTGGGCATGATGGAAGGGGGCAAGCCTTTGTCACGCGGCTGGTGGACGGTCCAGCCGGGCGCCTGCGCCAAGGCGATCACCACGCCGTTGCACAGCGATGCCGCCTATCTCCTGGCCTTGCGCAAGAATGGCAGCGCCGTGGTGGGCGGGGCTGCGCATTTCTGCACCACCAGCGCCGCCTTCGAGATCAGGGGCGCGGAGAACTGCGTCACGCGCGGCCTGAACGATGCCGGCTTCGCCGCCACGCCGGTCAAAGGCGTCAGCGGCTATGTCGCGCACATAAGTCCGGCCGGGCTGAAGCGGTAACACGTTTCCCCTCTCCCCCGCTGCGCGGGGGCGAGGGAGACTCAGGCCGTAATGTTGAAATAGTTGAGATGCCAGCGCATCTCTTCCTTGCTGAGAGGAAACCCGACCCCGCCCTTCGCCGGAAGAACGTCGCGGGTGGGCAGCTTCATGATCAAGGTCTGGATCTTGAACGCCACCCGCATGGACATGTGGGTGTGCCAGACCAGCGACACGATCGGCTTGGCGCTGCTGGCGGTCAAAATCCGCTTTACCGTCTGCTCGTCGGTATTGGCCACCTGTGCCAGGGCCAGGATGACGACATCGCGCTGGCCCGCCTGTGCCGCCTGTTCCACAAAGCCGCTGTCGAGATGACCTTCTTTCTTCGCGGCCGCCACCAGTTCGGCGGGCGACGCGATACCGGCTTCGCGCGGCGGCTCCGCCAGGCGCATCCGCAGCTCGCGGTTCAAATGCAGGCGGGTGGCGTCCGACAGATCGTTGCGCGCCGCCAGCCGTTCCAGGATCGAGGCGCCCACCAGGCTGCCAATGCGGCGGATGGCGCGGGCCGACAGGTCGGCGCGCAACGCCAGCGGCACATGCCAGGCATTGATCTCTTCGGCCTGCTCCAGGATGCGGTCCATCGTCTCCTTGCGGATTTTCGCATCGGGATTAACCAGCAGCGCCGCCACCGCGGATACATCCAGCGATTGCACCAGCCGGTCGCACACCGGCTCGGTGACCGGCTTGCGGCTGGCGATGGCGGTGAGGACCTGCTGCACCTGACCGCAGGCGATGATCTCGATCAGGTCGGCGTCCGACAGCAGCGGGGAATATTGCAGGATGGGCGCCGCCACGATCGAATGGAGATCGCGCGCCAGGCCCAGCACCACCTCGCGCGGGATACAGTCCAGGCTCTTGATCTCTTCGGCCAGGATGGCCCGCACCCGTACCGCGGCATCGCGCGCCAAACATTCCAGGGTCTCGATCGTCAGCGCGAAGATATGACTGCTTTCGCGTTCCGACAGGCCCGGCATCAGGCGCGCGATCTTGACCGCCAGCTCGGCACGCACGTCCTCATTCTCGTCATCGGCCAGCAGCCGGTTGCTGATGGCGGGCGCGTTCCGGTTGGCCGCTACCGCGGCGCGTGTCGCCGGCGCGGCATGGGTGGCCAGATAATGCAGCACATCGGGACCGGCATCGGTGCGGGCGGCCAGCTCCGTGGCGCCGCCGGGCGTTGAGGCGCGGATGTCGAGGATGTCCAACGCATCGCGCGGGTTGAGGCCCGGCTTGCCGGAGCGTTGGATGGGTGCGCGCTGGTCCATGCGTTTCCTGTGCTTTTCCAGCCCCCGGGCCTTGGCGCCATCATGCGCCCGGCGCTTTAACAGCCCATAAAGAGGCATGGTGGACATACATTAACGGTGCTTGCGCACCAGCCCCGCCCGCGCCATGTTCCGCCTTATGAAAGCGGCGCCCGCCATGGAAAAAGACAGGCAAAAGCCCGGTTCCGGTCCTGATTTCCGTCATGTGACGGAATGGATTTTCGACCTGGACAATACGCTGTACCGCGCCGACAACGGCATCTTCGCGCAGATCGAGACCCGCATGACCGACTATGTCATGGCGTTCCTGAAACTGTCGCGCGAGGACGCCTATGCGCGCCAGAAGGATCTCTATCGCCGCCACGGCACCACCCTCAGCGGTTTGATGCGAGAGCATGGCGCGGCGCCGGACGAATATCTCCACTATGTGCATGACATCGACCTGTCGGACCTCGGCCCCGATGCGCCGCTGACTGCGGCAATCGAAAACCTGCCGGGCCGGCGCTTTGTCTTCACCAATGGCTGCCGCGATCATGCCGCGCGTATCCTGAACCGGCTGGGCATGACCCACTTGTTTGCCGATGTGTGGGACATTCGCACCATGGATTTCTTGCCCAAGCCGGAGCCTCTCGCCTATGACAGCGTGGTGGCGGCCGGTGGCGTGGCGTGCAAAAACGCCGCCATGTTCGACGACATCGCCCGCAACCTGGTCCCGGCGCGCAAGCTGGGCATGACCACGGTATGGCTAAAGACTGATTCACCCTGGGGCAAGCACGGTCCGATGATGGACGTCGCCATGGGAGACATAGATCATGAGACCGACAATCTGACCCGGTTTCTGCACAGCATCAGGATTTGACCATGAGCTATTTGAGCGCCGCCATCGAAGCTGCCTGGGACAAGCGCGACAGCCTGAACGTGTCGTCCAAAGGCGCGGAGCGCGACGCCGTAGAAGCGGCGCTGGACGGGCTGGACAGCGGCGCCTTGCGCGTCGCCGAAAAAATCGATGACGCCTGGAAAGTGCATGAATGGCTGAAGAAGGCAGTGCTGCTGTCCTTCCGCCTCAATGACATGAAGCTGATTTCCGGCGCACCCGGCGAGGCAGTGTGGTGGGACAAGGTGGATTCCAAATTTCTGGGCTGGGACGAAGCGCGCTTCCGCGCCGCCGGTTTCCGCGCCGTGCCCGGCGCCATCGTGCGCCGCAGCGCCTTTATCGCCAAGGGCGCGGTGCTGTTGCCGTCTTTCGTCAATGTCGGCGCCCGGGTCGGCGAAGGCACCATGATCGATACCTGGTCCACGGTCGGCTCGTGCGCACAGATCGGGGCGCATTGTCATATCTCGGGTGGCGCGGGAATCGGCGGCGTGCTGGAGCCGCTGCAAGCCGCACCCACCATCATCGAGGACAATTGTTTCATCGGCGCCCGCGCCGAAGTGGCCGAAGGCGTGATCGTGGGCGAAGGCAGCGTGCTCAGCATGGGCGTCTATCTGTCGGGCTCCACCAAGATCGTGGACCGCGCCACCGGCGAAATTCATCTGGGCAAGGTGCCGCCCTATTCGGTGGTGGTGTCCGGCTCCATGCCGTCAGGCAATGGCCCCAATCTCTACTGCGCCGTGATCGTCAAGCGGGTGGACGAGAAGACCCGCACCAAGACCTCGATCAACGAATTGCTGCGTGATTGATGCCCACTTCTAATAGTAACGTCGTGATTGACGCCCTGGCGATGGCCCAGGCCCTGATCCGCCGCCCTTCGGTGACGCCGAAGGATGCCGGCGCGCTGGACGTACTGGAAGCCGTGCTGAAGGATCTGGGTTTCACCACCCACCGCCTGCCGTTTGGCGACATCGACAATCTTTATGCCCGACTGGGCGAGGCCTCGCCCCACTTCTGCTTTGCCGGTCATACCGATGTGGTGCCGGTGGGCGAAGGCTGGAACACCGATCCCTTTGCCGCCGAAGTGAAGGACGGCATGCTGTATGGCCGGGGCGCCGCCGACATGAAGTCGGCCATCGCCGCCTTTGTCGCGGCCGCGGCGCGCGTGGGAACACCGAAAGGCTCGATCAGCCTGCTCATCACCGGTGATGAGGAAGGCATCGCCATCAACGGCACCGTCAAGCTGCTGGAATGGCTCAAGGCCCGCGGCGAGAAGATCGACCATTGCGTGGTGGGCGAGCCAACCAGCGTGGGCCATGCCGGCGACACGGTGAAAATCGGCCGCCGTGGCTCGATCAATTTCAAGGTCACCGTCACCGGCGTGCAGGGCCATGTCGGCTATCCGCAAAAAGCCAAGAATCCCATTCCGGCGCTGGCCGAGCTGGTGACCCAGCTTGCCGCCCACAAACTGGACAAGGGCAACGACCATTTCGATCCCTCGACCTTGGCCTTCACGTCGATGGATGTCGGCAACGATACCACCAATGTGATTCCGGGCGAGGCGCGGGCCGCCTTCAACATCCGCTTCAACGACAAGCACACGCCGGACAGCCTGATCCACTGGGTCAGGGATCGCGCCGAGCGCGTCGCCCAGGAGGCGGGCTGCATCGCCACGGTCACATCCCAGACCAGCGGCGTGTCCTTCCTGACCACGCCCGGCAAGTTCACCCAGCTGGTCAGCGACACGGTGTCATCCGTCACCGGCCAGTCGCCCTTCTTCTCGACCAGCGGCGGCACATCCGATGCGCGCTTCATCAAGGATGTCTGCCCGGTGGTGGAATTGGGGCTGGCGGGCGGCACCATGCACAAGGCCGATGAATGCGTGCCGGTGGCCGAGATCGCCGCGCTGACCAATAT
>JACCXK010000121.1 GCA_013697055.1 Alphaproteobacteria bacterium | reverse complement strand
CTTGTCCATCACGATCACCGCGGCGGTGCCAAGGCCGGTCTGCACCGCCTTCAAACTGTCGAAATCCATCAGCACGTCGTCGCAGATCGACTTGGGCAACAGCGGCACCGAAGCGCCGCCGGGAATGACGGCCAAGAGATTATCCCAGCCGCCGCGCACGCCGCCGCAATGCTTGTCGATCAGCTCGCGCAGGGGCACGCCCATTTCTTCTTCGACATTGCAGGGCTTGTTCACATGGCCCGAGATGCAGAACACCTTGGTGCCGGTATTGTTGGGGCGGCCGATGCCGGCGAACCATTCGGCGCCGCGGCGGATGATGGTGGGCGCCACCGCGATGCTTTCGACATTGTTTACGGTGGTGGGGCAGCCGTAGAGGCCGACATTGGCGGGGAATGGCGGCTTCAGGCGCGGCTGGCCCTTCTTGCCTTCCAATGACTCCAGCAGCGCGGTTTCCTCGCCGCAGATATAGGCCCCTGCCCCGTGATGGACATAAAGATCGAAATCCCAGCCATGGATGTTGTTCTTGCCGATCAGCTTGGCGGCATAGGCCTCGTCGACCGCGCGCTCCAATGCCTCGCGCTCGCGGATGAATTCGCCGCGTACATAGATGTAACAGGCATGGGCGCGCATCGCGAACGAGGCCACCAAACACCCTTCAACAAGGGTGTGCGGATCGTTGCGCATGATATCGCGGTCCTTGCAGGTGCCCGGCTCGGACTCGTCGGCGTTGACCACCAGGTAATGCGGCCGCTCCTTCACCTCCTTGGGCATGAAGGACCATTTCAGGCCGGTGGGGAAACCCGCGCCGCCGCGGCCGCGCAGGCCCGATTTCTTCATGATGTCGACGATGCCTTCGGGGCCCAGTTCCAGGATCGCCTTGGTATTGTCCCACTGGCCGCGCTTCCTGGCGCCCTCAAGACCGGGATCCTGGAAGCCGTAGAGATTGGTGAAGATGCGATCCTTGTCGGCGAGCATCAGGTGGCCGCTCCCGGCGGTTTCTGCTTGGGGGCTTCGCGGTCGGACGCGGCTTGCGTCGGCTTCTTGGCCTCGGCGTCGCTGTTGGCCGGCTGCGGCGGCGCGGGCGCGACGACCTTGTACTTGCCGATGATCGAGCCGTCATACAGCGCACTATCAGTAAGGGTGATGGCGCCGCCTTCCGGTTCCGACGAGATGCGGCTGTTCTGCGGCCCCGGCTTGAGTGTCTTACCGGCGCGCAGGTCCGCGATCATCTGTTCGGTGATGGGCCCGTCAATGTCTTCATAAAAGTCGCTGCCGATCTGCAGCATGGGCGCGTTGACGCAGGCGCCCAGGCATTCCACTTCCATCCAGCTGAACTTGCCGTCATCCGACAGGGTCTTCTCATGGGGATGAATGTGCTTCTTGCAGGCCGCCACCACGGCATCGGAACCGCGCAGCCAGCAGGGCGTGGTGGTGCAGACCTGGATCAGGGTGCCGACCGGCTGCAAATTGAACATGGTGTAGAAGGTCGCCACTTCCAGCACCCGGATGAAGGGCATGGACAGCATCCTGGCAACGCTTTCGACCATGGGATGCGAGACCCAGCCTTCCTGTTCCTGGCCGCGCCACAGCAGCGAGATCACCGCACTGGCCTGGCGGCCCTGCGGATACTTGGCGATGGTCGCCTTGGCCCATTCCACATTCTCCGCGTTGAAGGCGAAGCTGGCGGGCTGGATATCCGGCGGGGCAAGGCGGCGAAGCGACATGGGGCTACTTTGCGAAATCGACGCGGGCGATCAGCCCGTCGCGGAAGGTGTAGATGGCGATGATCTCGAACTGCTCGCCGCCGGGGGCGCGGATCACCAGCTCGTGATCCACGATGGTGTTGCCCACGACGGTGCGGTTCTTCAGTTCGGCCTTGTTCTGGGGAAACTGCGCGAAGGCCTTGGCATAGCGCGCCTTGACGGCCTCGCGGCTGGTCTCGGTCGGCGTGCCATTCAGGCCCGACACGATGCAGTCTTCTGTGAAATAGGAGACGTAGGTGTCCAGATCCTGGGCGTTGTAGGCATCGAGCTGCGCGCTTGCGACATCAAGATTGCTCATCGGTCCACCTCGCCGAACACGATGTCGAGGCTGCCCAGCACCGCGGAGACGTCCGCCAGCATATGGCCCTTGCACATGTAATCCATCGCCTGCAGGTGCACGAAGCTGGGCGCGCGAATCTTGCAGCGATAAGGCTTGTTGGAACCGTCGGCCACCAGATAGACGCCGAACTCGCCCTTGGGCGCTTCCACGGCGGCGTAGGACTCGCCTGCGGGCACATGGAAGCCCTCGGTGTAGAGCTTAAAGTGATGGATCAGGGCTTCCATTGACTGTTTCATCTCGCCCCGGCGCGGCGGCACCACCTTGTTGTCGGCGCTGACCACGGGACCAGCCGGCATCTTCTCGATGCACTGGCGCATGATCTTGGTGGATTCGCGCATCTCTTCCATGCGCATGACATAGCGGTCGTAATTGTCGCCGTTCTTGCCGACCGGAATCTTGAAATCCAGCTCGTTGTAGCACTCATAAGGCTGGCTGCGGCGCAGGTCCCACTTCACGCCGGTCGAGCGCAGCATCACGCCTGACATGCCCCACATCTCGGCTTCGGCGCGGCTGACGATGCCGATATCGACATTGCGCTGCTTGAAAATGCGGTTCTCGGTCAGCAACCCTTCGATATCGTCCAGCACGGTGACGAAGTGATCGCAGAATTTCAGGATGTCTTCGGCCAGGCCGGGCGGCATGTCCTGGTGCACCCCGCCCGCGCGGAAATAGGCGGCGTGCATGCGCGAGCCGGAAATGCGCTCGTAGAACACCATCAGCTTTTCGCGCTCTTCAAAACCCCAGAGCGGCGGGGTCAGCGCCCCCACATCCATCGCCTGGGTGGTGACATTGAGCAGATGATTGAGCAGACGGCCGATCTCGGAGAACAGCACGCGGATATACTGGCCGCGCTTGGGCACTTCGAGACCCAGCAGCTTTTCGATCGCCAGGCAGAAGGCATGTTCCTGGTTCATCGGCGCGACATAATCCAGGCGGTCGAAATAGGGGAGCGCCTGCAGATAGGTCTTGTGCTCGATCAGCTTCTCGGTGCCGCGATGCAGCAGGCCGATATGCGGGTCGACGCGGGTGACGATTTCGCCGTCCAGGTCCAGCACCAGGCGCAAAACGCCATGCGCCGCGGGATGCTGCGGACCGAAATTGATGGTCAGCTGCGGATCGTCGGAGATGTGACCTTCCTTGGCGTCCAGCGTAACGGTGCTCATGGCTTCTTCCCCGGATCGCCGGAGGTGGCATTGGGCGCCAGCGCGGCCTTCTCGTCACCCGGCAGGATATGGGGGGCACCTTCCCAGGGGCTCATGAAATCGAAATCGCGAAATTCCTGCACCAGCTGCACCGGCTGGTAGACCACGCGCTTGAGTTCGTCGTCATAGCGCAGCTCGACATAGCCGGTGAGCGGGAAGTCCTTGCGCAGCGGATAACCGGAAAAACCGTAATCGGTCAGGATGCGGCGCATATCGGGGTGATCTGCGAAGGGCACACCATACATGTCGAAACTCTCGCGCTCGAACCAGCCGGCGGCGGGATAGATACTGATGATGGAGGCGATGCTTTCGCCCTCGCCAACTTGCGTTTTCACACGAACACGCACATTCCTGGTCAGCGACAACAGGTGATAGACCACGTCGAACCGCTTGGCGCGCTGCGGCCAGTCCACGCCGCACAGGTCCACCAAAATCTTGAAATCGCCGGCGCCATGCAGATGTGCCATGACGTTCAGGATGTCGGCCGCCGCGACCTCGATGGTCAGTTCGCCCCGCCCGATGGTGCTGGACGTGATGGCGGCGCCCAGCGCCGACGTGATGCTCTCGCTCAGGGCGTTCAGGTCGCTCATGTCAGCGCTCGATGGTGCCGGTGCGGCGGATTTTCCGCTGCAGCAGCAGGATGCCGTAAACCAGCGCCTCGGCGGTGGGCGGGCAGCCGGGCACATAAATGTCCACCGGCACGATACGGTCGCAGCCGCGCACCACGGCGTAGGAATAATGGTAATAGCCGCCGCCGTTGGCGCAGGAGCCCATGCTGATGACATAGCGCGGCTCGGGCATCTGGTCGTAAACCTTGCGCAGCGCGGGCGCCATCTTGTTGGTCAGGGTGCCGGCGACGATCATCACGTCCGACTGCCGCGGCGAGGCGCGTGGCGCGATGCCGAAACGCTCCAGGTCGTAACGCGGCATCGAAGCCTGCATCATTTCCACGGCACAGCAGGCCAAGCCGAACGTCATCCACATCAGGGAGCCGGTACGCGCCCAGTTCACCAAGGCTTCGGAACTGGTGACCAGGAAGCCCTTGTCGGCCATCTCGGCCTGCAGCGCCTTGAAATAGGGATCATTGTCGGTGATGGAGGCGGCGCCGCCTTCAACACCGGCGCGGGCGGCGGTTCCGTTCGGCGTCAGGATCACTCCCATTCGAGCGCGCCTTTCTTCCATTCATAGATGAAGCCGACCGTCAGCACGCCCAGGAACACCATCATGGACCAGAAGGCGAAGGCGCCGGCGGTGGCCCCCATTTTGGTCAGGGTGATGGCCCAGGGAAACAGGAAGGCCACTTCCAGGTCGAATATGATGAACAGGATGGCGACCAGGTAGAAGCGCACGTCGAATTTCATGCGCGCATCGCCGAAAGCAGGGAAGCCGCATTCATAAGCCGACAATTTCTCAGGGTCGGGTTTGCTGGGCGCGATCACCAGCGGCACCACGATCAGAATGCCCCCCAGAACGGCCGCCAGCCCGATGAAAATCAGGATCGGCAGATATTCCAGCAGCAGATCTTCCATACGCTATGCCCCGTGGTCCTTGGCCTTGCGCAAGGAGCGCCCCAAACGGCCGGACCGGTGTTATTTCGCGGGTGCAGTATAGGCAGGCGCTGACCCGGCGCAACGCGGGTTTAAAGGAAGATTCGCCGCAGAAAAACAGGAAAATTCAGACTGTTGCGCGACAGATGGCGCAGGGCAGAAAAGGCGTTGGATACACGTCCGCTATCTGCGAACGGTTCTTAACAATGGCCATTTCCGGAAAGAAATGGCGGGAGCGACGGGGCTCGAACCCGCGACCTTCGGCGTGACAGGCCGACACTCTAACCAACTGAGCTACGCCCCCGCAGCGGTTCCCCCAAGAAAGGATCAAGTGGGACGCGCGAAGGGGGCCGATGTACGGGCGTACCCCTGCCCTGTCAAGCACGAGCGACGACCAGCTGAGCAAAGCGAAGCGTCCGACCGCGCGACCATAGATAAAGAGGCTTGTTATTACGGTGTTCCGCCGCCTGGACCGCCGCCCCCGCCGCGGCGTCCACGGCGATGCTCGCCGCCTTCGCCGTCCGGCGGCGGTGTCGCGTCAGGCTCGGCATTGGGATCCTTCGGCTTGGCGGCGCCGCCGCGCTGCAGTTCCTTGGGCTCCAGCTTGCCGTCATGGTTGATGTCGAGTTGATCGAACAGCGAATAAGGCGCGGCGGAGAATTCGGTGTAGTCGATGCAGCCGTCCTGGTTCCAATCCATCACCGGCGTGGCGGTGGACTGGTCGGCATCCACCCGCGCCTGGTTGATGTCGCCGGCCTGTTCGGGATCCAGGCAGCCATTGTGCTTGGTGTCGTGGACGGCGAACTCCGCCTTCAATCCCTTGATCAGCTCGTCACGGGTCAGGATGCCGTCATGGTTGGCGTCGTATTTCAGGATCATGCCGGCATTGCCGCCATGATAATTCTCGTCACGCGGCTTTTCGCTGGACCGCATCCAGGGCGGCGGTTGCGGACGCCCGCTACAGGCGGCTACGCCCAAGGCGCAGAGCAGAACAATGGGGGCGTATCGCAAGGCGTTTCCTTATCGTTGGCGGCACCCTAGCGGCAGGGGTGCCATTTGGCGAATGACGCGGGATTAACGATCCCACCAGAGCAGGCGATAACCGATGTCCAGTTCCTCGCGAGTGAGCAGATCCACATTGCGGGTGCGCCAGGCGCCGCTGTCCAGATCGTCCGCCAGCCGTTTCAGGCCCGCCTCGGTATCGATCCTTGCAAACGGCGACATGGATTTGCGGGCATCCGGATCGAGATAGGTCTGGGGGCGTCGCCAATAGGCGCCCAGGAAACCGTCCACGCAGTCATGCGGAACAGGGACCGGCGTCACGTGGAGATCTCCGAGTTCGCTTTTCAATTCGCTCAACCGGGGCATGATCTTGCGGTCGTCGGCCAGTATTTGCGGGAAATAGTCCCGGGTCAGCCAGAAATCCGAGCCTTCCGCATCGAAGGTCAGCAGCACAATACGCCGCGCCACACGGCGCATTTCCTTGAGGCCGGCCCGCCAATCCGACCAGTGGTGCATGGTCAATATTGCCATGGCGGCGTCATAGGCGCCGTCCTCGAGCGGCAGGGCCTCCGCCGAACCGCGCAAGCATGGGGCGGCATCCGCCGGCCGCTGGGCGATCATGCCTTCCGAAGGCTCCACGGCCTGAACGAGCCGGTCGGTGGGTTCATAGGAGCCCGTTCCCGCGCCGACATTGAGGACGCTGCGCGCATCGCCAAGCGCGCCGGCGATGAGGGATGCCATACGCGGATCGGGACGGCGGCGCAGCGCATAGCCCTCGGACAGGGCGGCGCCTTTCTTGTCGTAGACGGCCTCAGACATGATGGTCTCGCACCGGTGTATCCTCTGCCGCGTCCCGTGACGGGCCTTTATTAGCCGGCCTTCGTCCCAAATGTCTGGTAAAATTTGACGAGCGCTGCACCTGCCGAATTACTTTAAAATGAACACAGCACTGCCACCGAGTCGCCCAACTCGATCCGTATCCCAAGGCAGCCGGCGCGTCCGGCTTCGTCCTTGAGGTGACTGTGATGGCAAACTTATGACTCCCGCAGACGGCGATGCACTTGGCGCGGCGAACACAGATGTTTCCCGGCATCGGGAGCTGCTCACGCTGGCCATCCTTCTCGGATGCGTCGGCTTTTGGACCTTGGCGCTCTGGGCGGTGGGCGCGATCTAACCCGTTGCGTGACTGGGAGAGCTGAAATGGTGGGCGGTGACGGGCTCGAACCGCCGACCCTATCGGTGTAAAGGCAAAAAGTACCGTTTCTCTTGCCAGCGCCCCGTTGCACCTGCTGCGATTACCCGCGGAGACCCTTGCAAAACGCGAGCACCCTATGGCGACGTGTTGCCCTAAGCAACGTCGCGTTGCCCCACTGGTGCCCCACGGCACCGAATTGGAGCAATCCGAGCGTGCCAGCGGAGACATTATATGCGTGGGGCAAAACAGATTGGAACCGACCGCGAGGTCCAGGGGCTCAAGGCCGACAAACGGGTCTTTGAGGTGTCGGTCGGCGGGGCGCGCGGGCTGTCTATCCGGGTCTTCCCAGAGGGCGAGCGGGTTTTCGAGTACCGCTACATCGCCTCGGACGGGAAGCGCCGCCGGATGCAGCTTGGGGTCTATCCAAGCATGTCACTCGCCAAGGCTCGAGACGTCGCGGTCAAGTTCCGGAACCAGGTCATCGAAGGGGTCGACCCCGTCGGCGAGCGCGAAGCCGCGAAGGAACTCGTTCGCCTGGGCCTCACCGTCGCCGACCTGGCCGACGCCTACTTCCCGGCCGCCGAGGCGGGACTTCATGGCGGGCGGAAGCGCCCTAAGAAGGCCAAGACCGTCGAGCATGAGCGGTCAATCTTCGCCCGATACATCAAATCGGAGCTGGGCGACCGCCGCTTCGCCGAGATTCGCCGGTCGGACGTCAAACGCTTCATGAACGGGCTGGCCGCGAGCAGCGGTCTCGCCGCCGCCAGCATCGCTAAGGTCGGAGAGGTGCTGTCCGCTGTCTTTGCCTTCGCTGTCCATGAGGACAGGTTGGAGCACAATCCAGTCCGGGGTCTGGCACATCCCCTCGCCCTGACCAGCCGGGAGCGGCGCTTCGACGATGTGGCCTTGGCCGAAATCTGGCGCGTCTTCACGGTCCATTCGGTCCCGCGGCCGAAGGGTGCCGATCAAGATGACCAAATCTCTCGCCTTGCTCCCAGACGAGCCTTGCGAGCCGCTTCATCCTGCTCACGCTATGCCGCCGCGCCGAGGCGTGTGGCGCGCGCTGGACGGAGATCGACACCAAAGCAAAGACCTGGACCGTGCCCAGGGACCGCGCCAAAGGCGGCCGCGCTGACGTGAAGCCCTTAAGCAATGCCGCGCTGGCGATCCTGAAAGCGGCCGCAGCCCTGCCGGATACCAGCCCCGAATATATCTTCCCGACGCCAGGCAAGCCAGACGCACCGCTCGACGAGGCTCGGCCGACCCGGGCCCTCGCCCGCCTGTGCGAGCGTTTCCGCCTTCCGCACGGAAGTCCGCACGATTTTCGACGGAGCGGCGCAACCATCCTGGCCGCCCAGTACGGATTCAGCGGCTTCACTATCGGTAGGGTGTTGGGCCACCAGGTCCATGAGGGAGCCGCGGTCACAAGTGTCTACAACCGGCACGATCATTTGCCTGAAAAGCGGCGTGCACTCGAAACCTGGGCAACCCATATTCTCGGTCTCGAGGCCGGGCATTCAAACGTCCTCCCGTTCGCGGTCGCTTCCCTATGACCGTGAGAAAGCCGTCCGCAGCGGTCGTTGAGCTTCAAAGGAAGGTGGCGTTGGAAAGTCTGGAGGCCTGTCGGCTTCGCTTTGCGGTTGGGGATAACTTTTCGCTACTCAAGGCGATCCGAATTTGCGCGAACCGGGACCTCGTCATGCCCGATTGGGTCGCGCGCGCCTTTATCAGCCGGTTTGACCGCATCCTCAATACCAAGGCGGATTCCTGGGACGAGGTGTTTGGCCGCCCGCACCCTAAAGGCCAGACAGCCGTAAAACTCCACAAGCGGCGGTCCCTGCGAGCGCAGGTATTCGACCGCGTCCAGCAACTCCATGAGGCCAATCCTAAGCGATGGCCGATCAGCGACGGCACGTTCGAGCAGGTCGGAGAGGAATTCGGGATTAAAAAGACCCAGTGCAACAAATTGTACTATGCAGAGCACCGCGCGCTGGACGCTTCGGGGAGGACGTTGCCGCCGACTCTTCAGAAAGCCATCATGGCCCTCGACCGAAAATCCCCGCGGAAAAAATAAAATCCGCGGCATTACATGACGCGAGAACCCTGTTGCAGTCCGCACCGTGACCTAGCAATGGAGAGTTTCTTGCCTGATCAAAAAACCAAACCCTATGTCGACTCCGCGCGCCGACTGCTGACAGTCGACGAGGTCGCCGCACAATTGAGCGTATCTCGCTTCACAGTCTGGCGGCTTCGAGACGCCGGATTGTTTGTCCGAGAAATTAAGATCGGGTCGTCGTCTCGTTGGCAGCAAGCGGACGTCGACGCTTACATCGCGGAAAGTCGCAGCACTCCAGGTGATAGCACCGTCCTCCGCCGCCGCAAGCCTGGCCCCAAGCCCGCGGCGGAGACTCGGTCTTGAGCGCCCAGGAAGACGAGAAGGCAACGTTCGAGGCGCACCTAGCCGAATACATGCAGCTCGGCGAAAAATGCTCGCGCCTCAGGGAAAGGCTAAAGCAGCAGCTCGCCGCGGTAGGCATCGAATGGGAAGGCGAGCCCGCGTCGCTGGACCCGGAAACGCTGATACGTGTCCGCGCCGAACTCGCACAGAACCCGACCCCATGATCAAAAAGGGAAAGTTCCCCTCTGCTGGACCAGAGGACAGCCTGGCGTCTCATATTCTCCCAGAAGTCGAACAGCCGGTGAACCGTTCTGAAGCGCGCCGGTTCACAACCTTGCGCGGCAAGCTATCGGGGGACGCCCAATGACCAGGGACAAGTGCACCGTTTCCGCGGCCGACGCTACGGCCCCGGCCCTTCGCCGAAAGAACTGAGAATGTCACCAAACAGGACCGTGCCCGCCGCCGCCGATACGGCGAGCGGGGACGTCAAGCTTGCCCAACCGTCCAGCGAACAGGCGGACGCTAATCCCTTCCCTCTCGGAGAGGGAGGTGCCCATTGAGCATGAAAGCAATTGCATGGGCTTTTAATTGCCAGGAAAAACCTGGACCCAAATGGGTTCTGGTTTGCCTCGCGTGGCACGCTGACAAGACGACCTGGAAAGCGAAGCCCGGCATCCCCCTTTTGGTTCGAGAAACCGGGTTGAAGGAACGCGCCGTCTCCCAGCACTTGGACGCCCTTGAGCAGAGTGGGTTGATCAGCCGTGAAAGGCGATATGTTCCTTACGGCCCGGCAAAGGGCAAGCGTATGTCAGACCAGTTTGTACTCCTGGCGACTGACCCAGCCTTGTCCGCAAATTCTGCGGACACTGTGCCCGCAAAATCTGCGACTAGCGATAACGGCGTTACCCGCACAATTCGACACGACAACCCGCAGATTTCGACGAGCCAACCCGCAGATTCTGCCTCCGCATATATAAGGATTGAACCTAGTAAAGAACCTAACGTCGAGCCAAGTCGTCCCGCCGACGACGTCGATGATAAGATAGAATCCTATCGAATACTTTCTCTTCAGGGTGGTCCACTCGGAGACTACGCAAAAAGGATGATGAGAGATTTGCAAAGAGCCCGATAAAGAGGCGCGCGCCGACGGGAGGGCGGCTCGAAAGTCAAAACCCGTCTCCGAGCAAACCGGTGTCGCCCTCGCCTTTTCAGAACCGCGAATCTTTTCTCGACCCTTGAAACCCGCCGGAGCATTGTAGCCGTCATGCGGACGAAGCCACGGAAGCCGACGAAATTGAAAATCCTCGAGGGTAACCGCGGGCATCGACCGCTTCCTCAGGGCGAACCGCAGCCGCTCAACCTGGACGCGCCGCAGCCGCCGGGATGGCTCACTCCTCACGCCAGGCAGGAATGGGACCGGGTCTCCGGCGAGCTCTATGCGATGGGGGTAACGGCCCAGATCGACGCGGTCGCGCTCGCGGCTTACGCCGAGTGTTATAGCCGGTGGCGCGTGGCCGAAGACGTCATCCGCGCCGCGGCCGTAGCCGACCCCGCAACGGGCGGCCTGGTGACCAGGAGCGGAACTGGGACCGTCGTCTTGCATCCCGCCGTCGGCGCGGCGAACAAAGCTCGGCGCGATATGCTGCGTTTCGCTGCGGAGTTTGGCCTCACTCCCAGCGCCCGCGCTCATCTTGAGGCAAAGCAGCACGACGACGACGCCATTGATCGCAAGTATTTCGCCCGATAGCCGCAAGAGCGAAGCCGCTAGCTAGCGTCTGCACACATCGGGGAGGTGAGATACCGGCGAACCGCTAATCGCCTTGCATGACGCTCCTAGAGGGAGTTTTCGCTCGGCGTTTCATTTATTAGCAGAGAGTTCGGCAATTCATTGTTGCCTTGACCGATAGAGCGCCCCGAGCAAACGCTGGCGCATGGATGCCACAAGTACCGCGTTGAGTAGGGAAGAGCAGCGCAGCGCCTTGTCGGTACTGACGACGCTGCTGGTGCTTGATGCCGCGCTCGCGGATCGTATCGTCCTGTTGCTCCAGACCCGCGACCATCCCTCGGTCGACTCTCAGGCTTGGGATGCCCTAATCGACGAAGCGAAATCCCAGCACGAGCAAATGCTGGAGCGCATCGACGCCCTCCGCACGAAGCTTGGCATTGGCAAGCTCCATTGACGATGCGATGCGGCGAGCCTATGCAGCGGTCAATGGCACGACAGACAGAGGTCGTCGCGCCAGATCACCTTCGCGGGCCAGACAGAGGTCGGCCGGAAGAGCAAACGAAACGAGCGCGGTTCTCCGCGCCCATTGCTTTTCCATCGAAGGTACCTGCGTGAAGCTCTCTCCCGTTGAAATTCCGCAAAAGCCGAAAGGCTTGGTCATCAAAGCTTTCGCTGTCGACGCTCCGCATTTCGCGGCCGACGCCGCGTCGGGCGTGATCGAGATTTTCGAGCCCATCGGCGCTGGTGGCGCGGACCCCAGCAAAGTATCCGCTGCGCTTCGGTCCATCGGCAACCGGCCCGCCATCGTGCGCTTGAATTCGCCGGGTGGTGACGTTTTCGCTGGCATGACGATTTTCAACCAGCTCCGGGCCCACAAGCCTGGCGTCATCGTAGAAGTGCTGGGCCTGGCCGCATCGGCCGCGTCCGTGATCGCAATGGCTGGGGACGAAATCCGCATGGCGCGGGCCAGCGAACTCATGATCCACCGCGCCGAAGGCGGTGCGGTAGGCAACTCTGACACCTTCAAGCAAATGAGCGCCGTGCTCGACCAGGTCGACGGCGTCCTCGCCAAAATCTATGCCGACCGAACCGGACTGACGGTAGCCGCGACGGCGAGGCTAATGGCAGACGAAACTTTCATGACCGCCGACCAGGCCGTCGGACTGGGCTTTGCCGACGCGGTGCTCCAGCGTGACGCTGCCCCGCCGCCGCGCATGTCCGCATCGGCTGGACCCGCCAACAAGCCCGAGTTGGAGCAAGAGCTCCGCCGCCTGGGATATTCCCGCTCCATCGCAAACCGCATGACCGCCGCTGCCTGGTCCGCCCGCGGCCAAGACGCTCCGGAATTTGCCGTCGACCTAGAGCGGGTCGCGGCCGCCGTGATCCGCAATTTTTCCAACTTAAACCTCTGAGGCCGACCATGACCATCACGACCGAAATCCTGCTTGAAACGATCAACGCCGGGCATAAGAAAATCGAGGCGCATCTCGCCACCCAGGGCGACAGGGCGGCCGAACTCGGCAGCCGCATGACGGCGCTCGAACAGCACGTCGTCGCCTTGGACAATTCCGGCATGGTCGGGCACGCCCGCCGACCGTCGTGGGGTCAGCGCGTCGCTGTATCTGACGGTCTCCGAGCCTTCCAGAACAATGGCCTTCGCGGGCAGGCCCGCGTCGAGCTCAAGAACGCCATCGAGACGGCGTCCGGACTGGACCAGGAAGGGCTCGTCGCGCCCGACCGCCTGCCCATCCAGGGCTTGCCGCAGCAGCGCCTCACCGTGCGCGACCTGATCCCGGCCGTTGTGACTTCGAGCAACAAAATCGACTATGTCCGGCAGACTTCGCGGGAGAACAATGCCGCGCCTGTGGTGATTGGCGCTCTCAAGCCCGAGAGCGACCTTGGCTTCGAGCTGGCGGAAGCGCCGGTTCGCACCATCGCTCACTGGATTCCGTGCCCGCGGCAGACCTTCGAAGACGTCCAGGGTTTAGCGGCCTTGATCGACGGCGAGCTGCGCTTTGGCCTCCGCCTGGCGGAAGAGCACCAGATTCTCGCCGGTGACGGCACCGGCCAGAACTTGCTCGGGCTCATCCCTCAGGCCCAGGCCTTCGCGCCACCCTTCGCCATCCAGGACGAAAACGCGTTGGATCGCGTGTTACTCGCCATTGCCCAGGCCCAACAGTCGCGCCTGCCGGTCGACGGCGTTCTGGTCAACGATTTGGACTGGGCGAAGATGATCTCGCTCAAGGACGACGAAGGTCGCTACCTGGCCGGTGCGGGGGGCGGGCCCTTCGGCACCCTCCCCGGCCTCCTGTGGCAAGTGCGCGTCGTGCCGACGCCCTCGATGCAAACCGGCGAGGTGCTGGTCGGCGCGTTTGGCCTGGCCGCCCGGTTGCACGACCGGATGGACGTCGAGGTGCTCATCTCGAGCGAAGACCGCGACAATTTCATCAAGAACATGCTCACCATCCGTGCCGAGGAGCGTACCGCCCTAGCGGTGCGAGTGCCCGACGCCTTCGTGTACATCGACGAGCTAGGTATTGGGTTCAGCGGGTGAGGAGTCTGAGCTCACGCCGGCACTGTGCGATACGTCTGTCCGATTATGCCATTTGATACGCGCCTTAAAGGAAGGATACAGCT
The DNA here is from genome assembly GCA_013697055.1 of Alphaproteobacteria bacterium. Lineage (GTDB taxonomy): Bacteria > Pseudomonadota > Alphaproteobacteria > Micropepsales > Micropepsaceae > Rhizomicrobium. Next base: position 14,412 of record JACCXK010000121.1, on the reverse strand, counting down.
TATTGAGCGTCTCCAAAATCCTGTTCACCAAGCTACACGCATCTGGCAAAACCGACGGCATGGTCGCAATCGGGACTCCGGGGATTCTGTGAAATCTGTGTAGCGGGTTGACGCAATTAACGAAGACTGCGTCCCGGACACAAATCCATTGCCCATGAGCATAACCTGAGGCCCAGTCATAATGCTTATCGTACACGTCTTTTACACCCCCATCTTGAGCCATCCCTCTCAATGTAAGATTGGCCCAATTCCCCACATGAATGTCTTGGAATTCCATCCACATATCTTCATTGGCCAATCGCTCAATTAATTTCAGGTCAACGAAAGCCGGGGTTTCCTTTTCTCTGATGTTTTTTAAAAACGCCAGTTTTGCTTGTCCGGACCCGTAGCGTCGGTACTGTGACCAAAGCCCCTGTTCATCTTTTTTTGCGAGATAAGTAAGGGTAATCAGTGCTTCGACGACCGAACGCAGTACGATGCGGCCCTCTACCGTCCCGTGATGGAATCCCGTTGATAAATTGAGCAGCAAAGAAATTGCGTATAGGGCAAGACCAAAACTCCCGTCATGCCGCGGATCAGGGGCCGTAGTGACTGAGGTCTCTATGAAGTGGTCTTGCAACTTCCTCATAACATCGGCCACCTCCTGCGCCAATTCGCGCGGCGCTCGTTGCGGTGGCTCGAACTCCTTTACCATAATGCACTGAGTTTTTGTTTTCATTTCAACCCAAAACTCCGGCCCGTGGTTTGGGGGTAGACTTATTCCATCAATTTTCGTGTCACCAAATTCGAAATCGCGAAAGGCAATTTCGAAGGCGCGGATTGATGGCCTTACTTGGCGCATATCGCCCTTATCGGGAAAAAGCCGAAATTCTTCGATGCGCGGCATGAGCGCTTCTGCGACATTGACCCTACCGCTGATCAATAAGTACATGAGCTTCAACCACCTAATATCGGTGGACTTCTCGGACTGATGATCGAAGGTATCGGAAACTGCTGCTGCCAGAGTCTGCCAACCTTCATCAGCGCTGGGTGCAGGAATACACTCGGCCCAATGCCCCTTGTCTGGCAGGCAATCCAGTAACCGCAGCGCGGAGAGAGCTTTGCACGCTCTTTCATTTGTGAGCACCTGCGCGAAAATGGTCTTAAAGCTCTCTCTGTCGAGAAGGGAGAGATAATTGTGAGTAATAAAGTTGTCGTCAGGACGGGTCAGACATTCCTTAGCGTTAATATCGACGTGTCGAAACAGCGCTAGGTATTCACTTCGCTCTAGCTGGCTCGCCAGAATGCAGGCCCACAGGACATTAGGAATACATTCGTCCGTCCAGGAGTGCGGATTCTGAACGCCGCCTGGGAGTTTGTTGAGCGGGGTACGAAGCGTTTTGCCTTCTCGATGGTGGGCTTCTAAGCCAGAAATATTCCGATCGCGAAACAGCTTCTGCTTTATTGAGGACTTATTTGATTTCCGACGCGGTTTTTTCTTCATGGCAATCTCGCCGCGCAGAACTTCTGCAAAGAAGCTTTGACCTTGGCTCGGTTGGATATGCTCACCGGGCGTTTCCGGCGGCTTTATCTAGTAAATGCAATCGCAAGTAGTGCTGGGTTAGCGCTTGGACCCCGGCCGTCGGAAGAGGCGAAGTTGTCCTCTCATAAGTGTGAAGGAGCGTATCGCGTACGTCTTTCAGACGTCGGAATTCCTTTTCGTCGGTCGCCGCGTTCACTCCATTCAGCACTGACGCGATTATTAGAAATTTGTCCGCCAGCCGGTATTTGTCCTTCATGACGTCGGCCAGCCGGTCAAATACCGGCTCTGCTGACTGGGGAGCCCCTTGCCTCATGATTTGCAGCCAGCGCTGCCCATAAGTGGCCTTAAACGACGCGTTGACGAATATTTCGAGCGCTGACCAAGCAATGAGGAATGCCTCAAGTTCGTCCCTTCCAATTTCCATCGACGCAACGAGCAGACTGACGGACCGGGTCAGGACCGTGTCGGCCGCTAACATGCCCGTCAAGTTGCCGCTGTCGGAAATGGCCTGGTCTGTGAGCTGGCCTGCAGTGTAAGCGTCGACTGCCCCGCCGCCCATGGAGAGTGCGTAGATAACTTTTGAGGCCGCATCTTTCAAATAGACGACTTGGGCGAGCTTTTCACACTTACGGTCCATCCCCGGGGGAACACTTAGAATCAGCCCTGAAATAATTGCGTCCTGATTAGGACGAAAAAGCTCACGGACCGCCGCTTTGTCGAAAGCATCTATAGCAATGCCAAAATTTTCGGTGTCCCGGTAGGCATCAAAATTGGGTTCAACCTCAACGGCACCTTCGAAGATGGCAAACACGCCTCTGAGGTTCTGCTTCGCCCGCTCGGCACGGCGTTGCTCGATTTCTGCTGCAAGGCGCTCGTCGAAGGAGCCAGTTACGGCTTCCTCCGGGTTAAAAACGCCTTTTAGCAGCTGCGCTGCAATTGCGGCCGACTTATCAACGTGGCCGAAATGGGGTTCTACGTTAGTGGTGAGTGCCGCAGCCAGCTGGGGATTCTCTAAAGTCGCCAACACCACCGTGTCGTGACCGGCTGGCAAGGCATTTAGTCCCCTCAGTTTGTAGATAGCTATGTATGTCGCTTGCACGGTACCTCCCAATGCAGGTTGCGACGCCCTGCTTTGGAATAGGGTGACGGCTTTGCGTACGGACGGGAATGTTTCCTAATAATCCAGCGTGCGACTTTTGCCCCACAGTTGCCCCATAATTCTGAGATCGCAATCTGTTCTTTAGGCAATAAAGGCCAGCACGCCTCTAACGTACTGGCCTTCAAAAGAAAAAATGGTGGGCGGTGACGGGCTCGAACCGCCGACCCTATCGGTGTAAACGATATGCTCTACCAGCTGAGCTAACCGCCCGGATACGGCCTCATACCATGCCGGGCGGCGGCGGCAAGGCAAGGCGCCGGCGCTTGCCCGTCAGGAACCACAGCGCCGTACCCGCCATCAGCACCATAAGCAACGCCTTGGCGGTGAGGAATTTCAGGCTGAGGATCACGGCCAGGATGGCCGCGTGAACCGCCAGCCACACCAGGGCCAGCGGCAGCAGCGTCGATTTCAAACGTGAATTCTTCACCAGCATAAGTGCGATCCGAAGTTGGATCCCCTTCCCTCGCCGCTGGTCGCGGCTCGCCGGGGATGACACGCCGCTTGGCGGCGTGTCAGTTCAAGGAATCCTTAAGCTGCTTGCCGGCGCGGAAGCGCGGCTGCTTGGACGGCTTGATGGTGATTTCTTCGCCGGTCTGGGGATTGCGGCCCTTGCCGCCGGCGCGCGTCGCCACCACGAAAACGCCGAAGCCGGTCAGGCGAACCTCGTCACCCGCCTTCAGGGAAGAGGCGATGAGATCGAACACCCCATCCACGGCCTTGGCGGCGTCGTTCTTGGGCAGGCCCGTCGTGTCCGAAAGCTTCTGGATGAGATCGTTCTTGTTCACGGATGGCTCCTTTTCTCTGGTCGCACCGGCTTGGGCCGGACGCCTTACGCGATTCTTCCCGCAGCCACGGACTCTATGGGTCCGGCTGGCGCCCCGTAAAGGCGAAAAACCCCGGAATCAGCGGATTTTTGCCTTGTACCGCATCAAAAAACAGGGCCCGGACGGTCGGTCCGGGCCCTGTTCAGGCGGTTAAGTCCTAATGGGTGACCATCGGATCGGGGTCGCCGTCGGCCAGCGGCAGCGCCGCAGACACGTCCGGCTCAACCCAGTCGATGGCTTCTGGCTGACGGACCAGCGCCACAGTCAGCACCTCGCCCATGGTGGCGACGGGCACGATCTTCAGCCCCGTCTTCACATTGTCGGGGACTTCGGCGAGATCCTTCTCGTTTTCCTTGGGGATGATCACGGTGGTGATCCCCGCCCTGAGGGCCGCAAGCAGTTTCTCCTTCAGTCCGCCGATCGGCAGGGCGCGGCCGCGCAAGGTCACTTCGCCGGTCATCGCCACATCGCGGCGGATCGGGATCCCGGTGATCACCGAGATGATCGAAGTGGCCATGGCGAGGCCCGCCGACGGACCATCCTTGGGCGTGGCGCCTTCGGGCACATGGACATGAATGTCGATCTTGTCGAACAGCGGCGGCTTGATGCCGAAGCTGGTCGCCTTGGAACGGACATAGGACCGCGCCGCGTCGATCGATTCCTTCATCACATCGCCGAGCTTGCCGGTGGCCTGGAAGCGGCCCTTGCCGGGCAGCATCACGGACTCGATGGTCAGCGTCTCGCCGCCCACTTCCGTCCAGGCCAGGCCCGTCACGACACCGACCTGGTCCTCGCTCTCGGCCTCGCCGAAGCGGTGACGGCGCACGCCGGCATAGGTGCCCAGGTTTTCCGCCGTGACTTCGACCGACTCGGCCTTCTTTGACAAGATTTCCTTCACCGACTTGCGGGCCAGGTTGGCGATCTCGCGCTCCAGGTTACGTACCCCGGCTTCGCGGCTGTAATAGCGGATCAGGTCGCGCACGCCCTCGTCGGTCAGCTTCCACTCGTCTTCCTTCAGCCCGTGGTTCTTGCGCTGCTTGGGGATCAGGTGGCGCTTGGCGATCTCGATCTTCTCATCCTCGGTGTAGCCGGGGATGCGGATGATCTCCATGCGGTCCATCAGCGGCTGCGGCATGTGCAGGCTGTTGGCTGTGGTGACGAACATCACGTCCGACAGGTCGAAGTCCACCTCCAGATAGTGATCGTTGAAAGTGGCGTTCTGTTCCGGATCCAGCACTTCCAAAAGCGCCGAAGACGGGTCGCCGCGATAATCCGCGCCCAGCTTGTCGATCTCGTCCAGCAGGAAGAGCGGGTTGGACGACTTCGCCTTCTTCATGGACTGGATGATCTTGCCGGGCATGGAACCGATATAGGTCCTGCGGTGACCGCGAATTTCCGCTTCATCCCGCATCCCGCCCAGGCTCATGCGCACATATTCGCGGCCCGTCGCCTTGGCGATGGACTTGGCGAGCGAGGTCTTGCCCACGCCGGGCGGGCCGACCAGGCACAGGATCGGACCCTTGAGCTTGCCGACGCGCTGCTGCACGGCGAGATACTCCAGGATGCGCTCCTTGACCTTTTCCAGGCCAAAATGGTCGTCATTCAGCACCAGCTCGGCGGCGACGATGTCGCGCCTGACCTTGCTCTTCTTGCCCCACGGCAAGCTGAGCAGCCAGTCGAGATAGTTGCGCACCACCGTGGCTTCCGCCGACATCGGTGACATCGACCGCAGCTTCTTGACTTCGGCCCGCGCCTTTTCGCGCGCTTCCTTCGACAGCTTGGTCTTGCGGATACGCTCTTCCAGCTCGTTCATCTCGTCGCGGCCTTCTTCGCCTTCGCCGAGTTCCTTCTGGATCGCCTTCAGTTGCTCATTGAGGTAATATTCGCGCTGGGTCTTCTCCATCTGGCGCTTGACGCGGCTACGGATCTTGCGCTCGACCTGCAGCACGCCGATCTCCGCCTCGATCAGCGACAGGATCTTTTCCAGCCTGTCGGTGGTGCCAAGGGTTTCCAGCAAGGCCTGGCGCTCGCCGATCTTGACCGACAGGTGCGAGGCGACGGTATCGGCGAGTTTCGCCGGATCGTCGATCTGGGCCACCGCGGCCAGGGTCTCGGACGGGATCTTCTTGTTGAGCTTGATGTACTGCTCGAAGTTGGCCTTCACCGTGCGCATCAGCGCCTCGGATTCCTGCACGGGGGCGGCTTCCTCGGCGATCTTCTCGACCATGGCCTGGAAGAAGTCGCTGCGGGAATTGAAGCCGGTGACGCGGGCTCTGGACTTGCCTTCCACCAGCACGCGCACCGTCTGGTCCGGCAGCTTCAGCAGCTGCAGCACGGTCGCCAGGGTGCCGATGCTGTGCAGGCCTTCGGCCGTGGGATCGTCCTCGGCGGCGTTCTTCTGGGTGAGAAGCAGGATCTGCTTCTCGTCATTCATCACTTCCTCCAGGGCCCGAACAGACTTTTCGCGGCCGACGAACAAAGGAACGATCATGTGCGGAAAAACCACGATGTCGCGCAGCGGCAGGACCGGCGCGCTATTGGGGTCCTTGCTCTCAATTTTCTTGGCGTCATCCGCCATATGCATGCTCCTGCGCCGGATACGCCGGCCTCAAACGCGGCTCCCCCAGTTGGGCAGAGCCTTGGAATAAGGAGCCGCCCAAACCCATGCGGGCCGACTCCGGATACAGTAAAGTGGCTCCCCTAACAGGGGGTTTCAAGACAGCGCAGAGGTTTAGGAGCCCCAAGTTCCAACCTGCGCACAAAAACCCGCGGGGAACTGCCATTTTCCCATGTGACGTGGCGGATTTGCCCGGCAGCCACGGCCGCTTTATCGTTTACGGAAACCATAAATCGGGGGCGCGCGTGCTGGACCGGCGGACATTTGCAGGATTGCTCGGAGCCGCGGCGCTCCCCGGAACGGCGCGAGCCGCCACAACCACCCTGCCCTTCTATGCCTCAACCGGCCCCACCCTGGCGCTCTACGATCTCAATCCCGACGCGGCGTCGCTCACATTCCGCCGCAGCATCGCCCTGCCCGCCAATGTCCAATACGCCTGGCCGCATCCGTCGCGGCGGTTTTTGTATGTCATCGCCAGCAATGGCCAGCCGCCCAGCGGGCCCGCCGGCGTGGCCGGCAGCGATACCCGCCACTATGCCTTCGCCTTCCGGGTGGCAGCCGACGGCTCACTGACGCAGGCAGGTGAACCGGTGCTGTTGCCGGTGCGCCCGGTGCATTGCTCGACCGACCTTCGCGGCCACTTCCTGCTGATCGCCTACAACAACCCCAGCTCGCTCTCGGTACATCCCCTCGGCGCCGACGGCGGCATCGGGGCTGCGGTACCGCAATATATGAAGCTGGATTTCGGCATCTATGCCCACCAGGTGCGGGCGACACCGATCAACAACACCATCACCCTCTGCAGCCGGGGCAACGACCCCGTGCCGCGCACGCCCGGGGTACCCGGCAGCGGCAAGGCCGAAGACCCGGGCACTATCGAAGTGTTCGACATCATGCCGGGCGGCAAGTTGCGCCAGGCGCAGCGGGTCACGATGAATGGCGGGCTGGGCTTTGGACCGCGCCACCTGGATTTTCATCCCACCAAGCCTTTCGTCTATGTTTCGATGGAGCGCGAGAATTCCATCTACACCTACTGGCTGCTGGAAGATGGCACCTTAAGCGAACGCCCCCGCTTCATGCGCAGCGCGCTTCTCGACAAGGACGGCAAGGTCAAGCATCCCGGCCAGACCGTGGGACCGATCCATGTCCATCCGGGCGGCAAGTATGTCTACCAGACCAACCGCGGCTCCGGGACGGTGGAGGTGAACGGCCAGAAAGTATCCAATGGCGGCGAGAACTCCGTCGTGGTGTGGGGGATCGACCAGCGAACCGGCGAGCCGAGCCTGGTCCAGCGCATCGACGCGCGTGGCTTTGAGCTTCGCACCTTCACCATCGATCCGGAAGGCAAGGTGCTGGTTGCCGCCGCTACCACGCCTTTGCAGGTTCAGGACGGCCGGGGCGTGCGCACGGTCAGCGCGGGTTTCTCGATCTTCAAGATCCTGCCGGACGGCACTTTGGATTTTGTGCGCAAGATCGATGTCGATACCAGCCACGGCATCCTGTTCTGGTGCGGCCTTCTGACGATGGCATAACCCAAACGTCATCGCCCGTCCGTACGCTGCCGCTACGGACTATGCGGGCGATCCAATTTGTTTGAGAAAATGGATCACCCGGACCCTCGCGGGCCGGGTGATGACGATTGGGGAATGATTTAGGAAGCGCTCTTTTCCCGAGCTTCCGCTTTATCGGAATAAGTGTAGAGCGGACGCGCCTTGCCATCCACCACGTCCGAGGTGATGACCACTTCCTGCACGCCCGACAGGGTCGGCAGTTCGAACATGGTCTCCAAGAGGATGCCTTCCAGGATGGAACGCAATCCGCGGGCGCCGGTCTTGCGCAGGATGGCGCGCTTGGCGATGGAGTGCAGCGCCTCTTCCTGGAAGCGCAGCTTGACGCCTTCCATCTCGAACATGCGCATATACTGCTTGGCCAGCGCATTCTTGGGACGGGTGAGGATTTCGATCAGCGCGGTTTCTTGCAGATCGCCCAAAGTGGCAAGCACCGGCAGGCGGCCGATGAATTCCGGGATCAGGCCGAACTTCAGCATGTCCTCGGGCTCGACTTCGCGCAGCAACTCGCCGGTGCCGCGTTCGTCGGGGCCCTTGGGATTGGAGCCAAAGCCCATCGAGGAGCCCTGGGTGCGCTGGGCAATGATCTTGTCCAGGCCGGCAAAGGCGCCGCCGCAGATGAACAGGATATTGGTGGTGTCCACCTGCAGGAATTCCTGCTGGGGATGCATGCGCCCGCCTTGCGGCGGCACGGAGGCAACGGTGCCTTCCATGATCTTGAGCAGGGCCTGCTGCACGCCTTCACCCGACACGTCGCGGGTGATGGACGGGTTGTCCGACTTTCGGCTGATCTTGTCGACTTCGTCGATATAGACGATGCCGCGCTGGGCGCGTTCGACATTGTAGTCGGCGGCCTGCAGCAGCTTGAGGATGATGTTCTCGACGTCTTCGCCCACATAACCGGCTTCGGTCAGGGTGGTGGCATCGGCCATGGTGAAGGGCACGTCCAGGATGCGCGCCAGGGTCTGGGCCAGAAGCGTCTTGCCGCAGCCGGTGGGGCCGATCAGCATGATGTTGGACTTGGCCAGCTCGACATCGCCGTTTTTGCCGGACGAGTTGATGCGCTTGTAGTGGTTGTGGACCGCGACCGAGAGCACCTTCTTGGCGTGGCTCTGGCCGACGACGTAATCGTCCAGCACCTTGAAGATTTCCTGCGGGGTGGGGACACCCTCCTTGGACTTCATGAAGGAGGTCTTGTTCTCCTCCCGGATGATTTCCATGCAGAGTTCGACGCATTCATCGCAGATGAAGACGGTCGGGCCCGCGATCAGTTTCCTGACCTCGTGCTGGCTCTTGCCGCAGAAAGAGCAGTAGAGCGTGTTCTTGGACTCGCCGCCGCTGGCCTTGCTCATCGTCTTCCACCGGGCCCTTTCGACCCTTTTGCCCCTTGTAGGGCACTGGCAGCTTTCAGCCTATCGGGCCTTTGCTGCTTTGCACAATGCGGGGAGAGCGCCGAAGCACCCCCGCTTCCCAACATTCGACCATGGTAGGGCCGCCGGGATCAAGATTTGTTTAATCCGCACGGATACCGAATTTGCCAGATATTCCGGAACTTTAGCCAAAAATGACCCTATTTTTCGGGACTTTCGGTATCCGGACGGCGCTCCATGACATTGTCGATCAGCCCGAAAGCCTTGGCTTCCTCGCCAGTCAGATAGGTATCCCGGTCCAGCATCTTTTCAATGGCTTCCACGGTCTGGCCGGTATGCTTGGCGTAGATCTCGTTCAGCCGGCGCTTGAGCTTGACGATCTCCTGGGCGTGGCGGGCGATATCGGCCGCTTGGCCGTAGAAGGACGCCGAAGGCTGGTGGACCATCACCCGGGCATTGGGCAGGGCATAGCGATCGCCCTTCTTGCCGGCGCACAGCAAAAGCGAACCCATCGAGGCGGCCTGGCCGATGCAATAGGTGTGAATCTGGGGCCGCACATACTGCATGGTGTCGTAGATCGCCATGCCCGCCGTCACCAACCCGCCCGGCGAGTTGATGTACATGTGGATTTCCTTCTTGGGGTTTTCGGCCTCAAGAAACAGCAGCTGGGCGGTCAGCAGGCTGGCGCCGTAATCCTCGATCGGCCCGGTGATGAAGATCAGCCGTTCCTTGAGCAGGCGCGAATAGATGTCGAAGGCGCGCTCGCCGCGGGCGGTCTGCTCGACCACCATGGGCACCAGGGTGTTGTTGTAGAACTCGGTCGGGTACGGCATAGGTGCGCGCCTCTTGATTCGTCGCAGGGACATTAGCCGGAAAGTCTCCCGGACCGTCTTAATATAGTGTTCTCAGACAGAAACCCAACTGTCATGGCCCACCGGAGTGTGGGCCACCCAGGTGGAACCGGCGAACTTCCTGAAAATGAAGCGCAGACATCATCTGGGTGGCCCGCATTTGCGGGCCATGACATTTGGGAGTTAAGCCCTTGACCGGCTCGTCTTCCGGGGCGGCGGACAAGGAGCGTAGGCGCGAGCCGGAGCGGCCCGTTGCCCCTATCAAGCCTTAACCGGCTCGTCCTCGGGATCGGCGAACAGCGTATCCTTGTCGACCTTCTTGTCGGTGACGGTGGCCAGTTCGGCGATGAAGTCCACCACCTTGTCCTCGAACAGGGGCGCGCGGATCTCGGCCTGCGCCTGTTGATTCTGGGCGTAGAACTGGAACACCTGCTGTTCCTGGCCGGGGAACTGGCGGGCGCGGGCCATGATGGCGCGCTGCACTTCGTCATTGGCGATGGTGATGCCGTTCTGCTCGCCCAGCTTGCCCAGCACCAGGCCCAGGCGCACGCGGCGCTCGGCGATCTTGCGATATTCGGCCTTCAGCTCGTCCTCGGTCTTGCCTTCGTCGGCGGCAGTGCGGCCTTCGCGCTTCAGCTCTTCCTCGACCTGGGCCCAGATGTTGGTGAACTCATGCTCAACCATGGCGGGGGGCAGCGAGAAATTATGGGCATTGTCCAGCGCGTCCAGCACCCGGCGCTTCAAGTGCAACCGGCTGGCGGCCTTGTAGTCGTCCGCCAGCTGCTCGCGCACGCGGGTCTTGAGGGTCGCCAGATCGTCCAGGCCCAGCTTCTTGGCCAGCTCGTCGTCGATCTTGGTGTCTTCGGGTTGCTTTACTTCTTTCACCGTCACGGCGAACACCGCGTCTTTGCCGGCCATTTCCGGGGCGTGATACTCGGTTGGGAAGGTCACCTTGACGTCACGGGCATCGCCCGCCCTGACGCCGATCAGGCCGTCTTCAAAGCCGGGAATGAAAGTGCCCGAGCCCAAAGTGAGGCTGAAATCTTCGCCCTTGCCGCCGGCAAAGGGCGTGCCGTCGATGCTGCCTTCATAATCGATCACCACCACATCATCCTTGGCGGCGGCGCCGTCCTTGGCGGTGTAGTTGCGGACATTCTTGGCCAGCCGGTCGACGGCTTCTTCCACATCGGCATCGGCGATGTCGGCGGTCAGGCGTTCCACACTCAGTTTGGCGACGTCGGCGGTTTCGAAATCGGGCATCAGGTCGACGATCACCTTGAAGGTGAGATCGGACTTGCCGGATACCACGTCTTCGACATTGCCCACCGGCTCGACGCGCGGCTGCAAAGCGGGCTTGAGCTTGTTATCGGCGATGGCCTTCTGGCTGCCTTCATTGACGACGGCTTCCACCACTTCGCCCATGATGGACTTGCCGAACTGCTTCTTGAGATGGGAGACCGGCGCCTTGCCCGGACGAAACCCCTTGAGGTTCACCTTGGGCTTCATCTCTTCCAGGCGCGCATTGACCCGGCTGTCCAACTCGCTGGCCAGAACGGTGACCGTGAACTGCTTGTGCAGGTCCTGGGAAAGGGTCTCGCTGATCTGCATAACTTTTTCTCTCTCTCAAACATTCAAATTCTGCCAGCACGCCGCGGCCGCCCTTTTTCCCGCTGTCGCGGCGGGCGGCCTTGGCATCCGCATCGTCGCGGATCGCGCCGCTGCGGATGGTGCGGGCAGAGGGACTTGAACCCCCACGACTTTCGTCACTGGAACCTAAATCCAGCGCGTCTACCAGTTCCGCCATGTCCGCCGTTTTGGGCGGAAAACCGCCCGAAGCGGGCCCCTATAGCAGGGGATTTGGGGGGTTGCTAGGGCGGAACGGCCCAAGGTTCAGGGAGCGGGGCAGAAAGGCCTACCCGCTCGATCCCGCAGGCGATTTTGGCCTGCAAACGGGCCTGCGCCAAGGAAAAGTGCCGCGGGCGCGAAACTGGTCCGCGCCCGCAGCCCATGTTCAAAAGATCAGGGCAGGCCGTCCGTCCGGCGGCGGCGGGTGACCAGCCAGCCCATCCCGGCAAGCCCGGCCAGCATCAGGGCGACGGAGGCCGGCTCCGGCACCTCGCCGGTGACGAACAGGCGGACATCGTCCGACCGGTTGGCGAATGCGCTGCCAAAAAAGCTCTCGAACATCGCCGGATTGCCGATAGCCGTGCTGAAGGTGAAGGCGCCGACGCCGGTGGCGCCGAACTGGCCCGAGCCGAACACCACGCCATAGGTTCCCGCCACCAGATCGAGCGACAACAGCCCCGACACATCGCCGGCGGTCGGCAGTTCGTTGATCAGGGTAAAGCCCAGCGCGGTGGAGGCCAGATTGTCGAAACTCGCAATCGGAAAGCCGGTGGTGGGATCGACAGGCACGATAGCGCCAAAGATGGTCCCACCGCCGAAGCGGCCCGAGCCGAAGCCGACGGAGGTGATGTGGGAATCATGCGTGAGGGTGAAGTCCGCGCCGATCACGCGCTGGTTGAAAGCCGTGGCGATATAGTCGCCGATATCGCCGGGTATGGCGGTGGCGGTTTGCAGGATGGTCGCGGCCTGGGCCGCCAGCGGCGTCAGCGAAACCAGGGCGCAGGCAACCAGCGCCGCGCGGAATGTCTTGATCGTCTTCATGAGAAATCCTCCAGATGATGCACGCATTCTGCGCGGGCGGATATCGCCGCAGACTTTCTGGTTTGGATTTGCAAACTATTGGCGACAACGCGGTGAAAAACTGACGCGCAACGTAAGAACATCTCTCAGGAAATTTCAGGCTGCATCCCACGCGGAACTTTGCGGCGTCAACTCTCGTCACGCGTGGATTTGAGATAGGTGCCAACATCCCAGAATCGCCCGAATTTCCAGCCCACTTCCCGGTAGGTTCCCACCAGTTCGAAGCCGAAGGCCAGGTGCAGTCCCACCGAGGCGGGGTTGGGCTGCGTAATGCCGACGACAACGCGGTGGATTTTCTCATTCTTCAGGGCATCGAACAGGGTGGCGTAAAGCCGCCGGCCCAGCCCCAGCCCGCAAGCCTGCGGCGCCAGATAGATGCTGCTCGCCACGGTCGTGTCATAGGCGGCGCGGTCTTTGTAGCGGTGCGAGCTGGCCCAGCCAACCGCTTCGCCGTCCTTTACCGCCACAAAACACTGGTAGCGGCCGGCGGGTGCGAAGCCGTCCAGCCATTGCTGGCGCCGCGCCAGGGTTCGCGGTTCGATGTCAAAAGTGACCGGCGTCTCGCGGACATAATAATTGTAAATGGCCAGAAGCGCGGGCAGATCGCCTTGTTCTACGTGACGGATACTTGTTTCGTTTGGCAATAGCTCACCAGAATGCCGGGCAACCGGCGATATAAAAGTGTCCGCCCAAAGGTAGGACTTCTACAAGTGCCACATCCCAACATGCTGCTCTCAAATCTGTTTTCTTGCCCAATCTCTGCCAATCCAAGCTGGTCCTCGCATGGAGAACCTCATCGCTTTCATTATACAAAATATAGTTTGGGCCGGACCAATATTCTCGATTCGCCTTCAAGGGCGACCCAGGGCTCGAAATACTTGGCAGGATCGGCGGAAAAGTAGCTACGCGCCGATGCTCAGGCAACGCTTCCACCAAATTGATATATTCCCTTCGCTGCCGCTCAAAACGCGCCCGATAGGGCCAATCCCAACTGACCGTCACCGACAGGAAAATCAGGCAGATCACCACCAGATTAACGGCGCTCCATAACCATGCCCGAAAAATAAGTAAAATAAATAGCAGCACAAACAGGATTGGAAGTCCCACAAAACGAACCACCCAAAAGACATCATCGATCCAGAACCGTGGCCGGTCTAGATAAACCTGCCAGACCTCCCATCCCCAAAGCCCCACAATCAGAACGCAGCCCGACAACAAAAACAGGACAGGCATCAAAAACGATCGACGGGGCATGCTATCAATCCACGAGCGCGACAAGTGATTGGGGAAGCACCTCCGGCAGATCCTCGGCAATCAACCCCGGACCGAAACGCGCCGCGGCATCGCCATGCAGCCAGGCGCCGCAAGCCGCGGCATCGAAGGCTGTCATACCTTGCGCCATCAGCCCCGCGATCAGTCCTGCCAGCACGTCGCCCGCCCCTGCTGTCGCCAAGGTGGGCGGCGCGTTGGCGTTGATGGCGGCTTTGCCGCTCGTGTCGGCGATCACCGTGTCACCGCCCTTGAGCAGGATCACGCAACCGGCGCGCGCCGCCGCCTGGCGCACGGCATCGAGCTTGCTGGCGCTGGCATCCAGCAGGGCCGGAAACAGCCGCTCGAATTCTCCGGCATGCGGCGTCAGAACACAGCGGTCGTGCAGGCGGTTGAACAGCGCCTCGGGATGGTCCTTGAACGAGGTCAGCGCATCGGCATCCAGCACCACGGCAGCGCCGGACTTCAAGACAACATCTACCAGCGCCCGCGTCTCGCCGCCGACGCCAAGGCCCGGGCCCACAAC
>JACCXK010000233.1 GCA_013697055.1 Alphaproteobacteria bacterium | reverse complement strand
GTATGCCACATCTGGAACGCCACGAAGGGCGCCAGTGCCCCCATCGCCATGTCGGTGATGGAATCGCCGAAGATGAAACGCACCGACACCATCAGGGACAGCGGCAACAGGTTGGCGACATACATGCGCATGTTGCTGCCGCGCGCCACCACCAGGCCCGCGATCACCGCCATGACGCAGGCGGCCAGGAACATGTGGTTCAGGGCATTGCCCGGTTCCCAGCACAGCCAGGGGAGCAGGCCCCAGGCGAAACTGCCAACGGCCTGGATCATCACAAAGCATTGCAGCCAGGAATCGGTATCGCCTTCGTCGTCGTTATAGTGCTGGTAGGCGGTCGCCATCAGGGCGGCGGCGCCCATCGCAGCGGTCACCGCTAGGGGCACGAACAAGGTCTTGGCGAAACTGACATGGCCGAAAATTCCGGTGGAGCACAGAAACGCGGCGGCGGCGGCCCAGACCGGCGAGGTGACGCGGGTGTTGCGCGCCGTGTTGGCGGCAAGCGACAGCTGCGCCTTGACGACGCGCGGTTCGCTTTCCTGGTCTTCGGTGATGAAGCGCAGCAATGACACGCGACAAACCCTTGTCTTTCAGGGTCATTATTGCGTCCGGGCTCTTAATAATTACTGATCTGCGACTATTTTTTGCGGATGCGCCTTTTGCCTCGCTTTCCAGCCTTAAGGAAACGTAAAACAAGGGCGCAAAAGCTCCGAATCGCGCCAGTGTGCGCTGCACCGTTCACCTAGATTGTTCAACAGAACCCTGTCATGGCCAAGAAAACTCCCGACCTTTTCGACAGCTCCGCCAGCGCCTCCAAGGCCTACACCGCCAAGGACATCGAGGTGCTGGAAGGGCTGGAACCAGTGCGCCGCCGCCCCGGCATGTATATCGGCGGCACCGACAGCAATGCGATGCATCACCTGGCGGCCGAGATCATCGACAATTCCATGGATGAAGCGGTGGCGGGTCACGCCAGCAACATCCAGCTGGAATTGAAGCCCGGCAATGTGTTGGTGGTGCGCGACAATGGCCGCGGCATGCCGATCGATCCCCATCCCAAGTTCAAGAACAAGTCGGCGCTGGAAGTGATCATGACTACCCTGCATGCGGGCGGAAAGTTCGACGGCAAGGCCTATGACACGTCGGGCGGCTTGCACGGCGTGGGCGCCAGTGTGGTCAACGCACTGTCGGAATGGGTGGAAGTGGAAGTGGCGCGCGACAAGCGCGCCCACAAGATGCGCTTCGAGCGCGGCCATGCCGTAGGCAAGCTCAAGGACCTGGGCGCGGTCAACCGGCGCGGCACCATCACCAGCTTCAAGCCCGACGAAAAGATCTTCGGCGACGTCCAGTTCTCGCCCGCGCGCCTCCACCGCATGGCCAAGTCCAAGGCCTATCTGTTCCGCGGCGTGGAAATCCGCTGGTCCTGCGATCCCTCGCTGATCACGGACGAGACCCCGGCCGAGGATGTGCTGAAATTCCCCGGCGGCCTGCTCGACTTCCTCAAGAGCGAAGTGGGCAAGGCCACCACCGTCACCCCGCGCGATTTCTCCGGCCGCGAGATAACCAGCTATGGATCTGCCGGCAATTTGAAAAACGCCACAGTGGAATGGGCCGTCACCTGGGCCCCCGCCCGAGATCCTTTCACCCGCTCCTACTGCAACACGATTCCCACGCATCAAGGCGGCACCCATGAACAGGGCCTGCGCAATGCCCTGACCCGGGGACTGCGCCGTCATGGTGAGCGCACCAACAACCGTAAGACCAACTTGATCACGGCGGATGACACGATGGACGCGGCCTGCGCCGTACTGTCGATCTTCATTCGCGAGCCAGAATTCCAGGGACAGACCAAAGACAAGCTGTCATCGCCGGAAGCCCAGCGCCTGGTGGAAGCGCTGGTTGGCGATCATTTCGATCATTGGCTGGCGGAAAGGCCGGCCGAAGCCGGCAGGCTGCTGGATTTCGTCATCGACTGCGCCGAAGACCGGCTCAAGAAGCGGCAGGAAAAGGAAACTAAGCGCCAGTCGGCCACGCGCAAGCTGCGCCTGCCCGGCAAGCTGGCGGACTGTTCCAAGGGCGCGGCGGACGGCACCGAGATTTTCCTGGTGGAAGGCGACTCAGCGGGCGGCAGCGCCAAGCAGGCGCGCGACCGCGCCACCCAGGCCATCCTGCCCCTGCGCGGCAAGATTCTGAACGTGGCTTCCGCCGCCGCCGGAAAGCTGCAGCAGAACCAGGAACTGTCCGACCTGGTGCAGGCGCTGGGCTGCGGCACCGGCGCCAAATACAGTGCGGGCGACCTGCGCTATGACCGTATCATCATCATGACCGACGCCGACGTGGACGGCGCCCATATCGCGTCCCTGCTGCTGACTTTCTTCTATCGCGAGATGCCGGGCCTCATCGCAGACGGGAAATTGTATCTCGCGATGCCGCCGCTCTATCGCCTGACCCAGGGCGGCAAGACCATCTATGCCCGCGACGATGCCGACCGCGAACGCATCCTGAAAAAGGAATTCCGCGCCGGGGCCAAGGTTGAAGTGTCGCGCTTCAAGGGCCTGGGCGAGATGATGCCGGCCCAGCTCAAGGAAACCACCATGCGGCCAGGCCATCGCACCCTGCTGCAAGTTCACATCCCCCAGGATGATGTCCGGGAAACGGAAAACATGTTCGAGCGGCTGATGGGCAAGAAGCCGGAATTGCGCTTCCAGTTCATCCAAGAGAACGCCGAGTTTGCGGCCGAGGTGGTCGACGTCTGATAGCGATGCCGGTAGTCGTTATTTGATCGCTCCGGCTCACGCCTACGCTCGTGCAGAATTTGCGGCCGAAGTGGTTGACGTCTAGCGCGCCGGTATCGCGATTTTCGCCGCCAGAAGCGTGCTGTCGCCGCCATGCGTGGCGGTCGCGTCCGCCGGACGGGCCCGCAAGAGCTTGGCCCCATCTGCAGGGAGTCCCCGCCGCCGCACCACCAGAAACAGATTGGCCGCCTCGGGCGATCCCAGCCGCAATGTCATGTGGGCATGGCCGCAATCGGATGTGACGCAGTCGATCAGAATACGCCGTTCCGAAACAGGCAGGGTGACGTCACCAATTGTCAGAGCCTGTAGCCGGGCCTTGGCCGGCACCACCAACATTATGGCGTCCGCATCGGCATTCAGATCAAGCATGACCTCATCACCGCGTCTTGTGACCACGGCCGTTGGCGCAGCATTACGCGCGGCGCCCGCCGTCGCGACATAGCCTTCCTCGAAAAACAGTTGCGGCCGAGCCGAGAAGTTCGCGGCCTTGCGAAGACTGTCCGGCAGCTGCGTCACCGGGTCAGCCAACCATGCAGCCTTGCCGTCAATCTCAGCATAGTGAAGGTTCAGCCGCTGCGGCGCGGCCGGGCTGAAGGCAGGCTGTAATCCCGCCGCGACGCTCAAGCCCAGCGCCAGCAGCAGCGATGCCGCGAACGCCCAGCCCCAGCCTTTAGCCTTTCCCAGTAACGGCAATAACGCCAACAGCCCGAACGCCGCACTGACGGTGAACAGCGCATGGGTCTTCAGGCCCATGGTGATTTCGCCGCTGGCGGCCAGCCCGATCCACACGATCAGCGCCGCCAGCGCCGACACCATCAAGGCGAAACCGCGCCCGCCGTGTACAGTCATCAGCAGGAGCGGCGCGGCAACCAGCGACGGAAACAGGAAATAGGGCGTCAGCCCCGGCGCAAACACCGAACAGGCAATCGCCAGCGCGGCGAACCACAGCCAGCAGGCGATCGCGGCGGCGCCGCGCGCAGCCAGCAGCGCCACGGCAAACACACCGAGGCCCAGCGACAGGCGAAGCCAGGCCGGATGCGCGTAAGACGGATCAGGCTGGCTGCCGATCCACGCGGCCAATCCATGCAGCACAAAACCCATGCCTGCCGCGCCCGCCACAAGCAGCACCGGCGACAGCAAGGCCGGCAGAACCGGCGGCGGCAAATCGCGCCGCCCGCGCCGCATCAGCAGGCCCGCCAGCGCGATCACGGCAAAGGCGGTGATGGACAACGGCAGCGCCCAGACCGTGGAGAGGCGCGGCAGCCAGCGCCCCAGCACATCCAGGTAGATCGCATCGGGTCCGTGCAAGCTCGCCAGCTCGGCATGGGACAGCGCCTCGGTCAGTTCCAGCGCGGCATCACCCTGCTGCTGCAGGCTGCGCGGGTCGATATTCTCGCGCCGGTCCAGCGGGGTGTGATATTGCGCGACATTACCGACAAAGGCGAAGTTGTAGGCCAGCGCGCCGGTCGCCAGCATGGGCGTCAGGTCGGTGTCGTTGGGCATGTATTTGTAGATCTCGCCATAAAGCGAAGAGGTGGCGTATTGCTTGACGTGCTGGCCATACAGTTCGATCAGCTTGCCGTTGCCGGCGCTGGTCTGGAACAGGTAGCTGGGGCCCTGGTTGCCCCGCGCCTCGACGTTGACGATCGCGCCGACCTGTGCGCGCCGCAAAGAATCGCGCAGATAAAGCGAGGCGCCCACCATCCCCGGTTCTTCGCCGTCGGTGAATACCGCGATGACGGGATGTTTGCCGCCGCCTTCGATCCCCCGCGCCTTCAAGGCGCGAACACTCTCCAGCAGGATGGCGACACCGGCGCCGTCATCGCCAGCCCCCGGCCCAGCGGCGACGGAATCGCTGTGCGCCATCAGCAATATCTCCTTGCCCGCGCCCGGCGACACGCCGGCGATGATGTTGGTGACGGTGCCGCACGGGATATTGTCCCAGCGTTTTTGCGAATAGCAGCTCATGCCGGTCTGGGTGTCGGCATGCACACCCATCGCCGTCAGCTCCTTCAGGATACGCGTGCGCACCGCTTCGGCAGCGGCGCTGCCCGCCGGATGCGGCGCCTGATCACCCAGCACCCGGCCCAGCACCGCATCGGCGCGGGCTGCGGAGAACGCCGTCACAGGCGCGTCCAAACCCAGTGCGTCGGGACGCGATTGCCCAAAAACCGACAGCAACCAGATGGCAGCGGCCAGAAGCCCAAGTCCCCAGATACGCACCACAATCCCCACTCGGTTCCACCTGAAACCCGAAACTACAGGCATTACTTGCATTTTCGAGGATTATCCCTATTTTGCACTGCAGTAAGAGTCGCGTCGCCATCCGGGCATGCGGCCATGGGCGCCACATGTCGCGCCCCTTTTTCAGGAGCGTGCTACGACAAGTGTGACGACCTCCGGCGCGGAAGCCGGATTAGACGAAGTCATTGAAAATAAAGAGACTTCCTCGATTGTAATTCTTGCCGGCCAACCCGTTTCCACGGGCTTTGACAGTCTGGGTCTCTCCCCCGACCTTCTCCGGGCGGTGACCGATAGCGGTTACACCATCCCCACGCCGATCCAGGCCCAGGGCATTCCCCATGCGCTGCAGCGGCGCGATATGATCGGCATCGCCCAGACCGGCACCGGCAAGACCGCCAGTTTCACCCTGCCGATGATCGAGATGCTGTCCAAGGGCCGCGCCAAGGCGCGCATGCCCCGCGCCCTGGTGCTGGAACCCACCCGCGAGCTGGCCGACCAGGTGGCGGAAAGCTTCGACCGCTATTCCAAATATTCCAAGCTCACGCACGCGCTGCTGATCGGCGGCACGGCGATGGACGAGCAGATCAAGAAGCTGGACCGCGGCGTCGATGTGCTGATCGCCACCCCCGGCCGCCTGATGGACCATTTCAACCGCGGCCGTTTGCTGCTGTCCCAGGTCAACATCCTGGTGATCGACGAAGCCGACCGCATGCTGGACATGGGCTTCATTCCCGATGTCGAGGAAATCTGCCGCAAGCTGCCCTTCACCCGCCAGACCTTGTTCTACTCAGCGACCATGCCGCCGGAGATCCAGCGCCTCACCGACCAGTTCCTGCACAATCCGGTGCGCATCGAGGTTTCGCGCCCCGCCACCACCGCCACCAACATCACCCAGCAGATGGTGATGGTGCCGGCCAATGACTGGGCCAAGCGCGAAGCCCTGCGCCGCATGATCCGCGAAGTCGAGCCGGTGTTGAACAACGCCATCGTCTTCTGCAATCGCAAGCGTGACGTCGATGTTGTGGCCAAGAGCCTGGTCAAGCACGGCTTCGACGCCGCCCCGATCCATGGCGATCTCGATCAATCCCTGCGCACCAGGACGCTGGACAAGTTCCGCGCCGGCGAATTGAAGATTCTCGTCGCTTCCGACGTCGCCGCGCGCGGGCTGGACGTGCCCAGCGTCAGCCATGTCTTCAACTTCGACGTGCCGATCCATGCCGACGACTATGTCCACCGCGTCGGCCGCACCGGCCGCGCCGGGCGCAGCGGCAACGCCTATATGCTGGCGACGCACCGCGACGAGAAATATATCGACGCCATCGAGAAGATCACCGGCCAGAAGCTGGACCGCCGCGAGATGATGGACATCGAAGTGCGCGAGGAATCCCGTCCGCGCCGCGATGACCGTGGCGGACGCGGCGGCAAAGGCGGCGATCGAGGCCGCGGCGGCCGTGACGGCAAGCAGCGCGACCGTCGTCCCCCGGGCGGCAAATTCCACGACCAGGTTGCCAGCATGGATCCCGTCGAGACCGGTGAGGCACCCGCGCCCGCCGCCGCGCAGGCACCCGTTCAGGAACAGCGTCCGCCGCGCAGCGAACAGCAGCCGCGCCAGGAACAGAAGCCTCGTCAGGACAACCGTCCGCCGCGCAATGACCAGCCGCGTAACGAAAAGCGCGACCGCGGCAGCCAGCGCCAGCACAATGAACAGGCCGCCCGCCCCGAGGCGGTGGACAAGAGCGAATTGCCCGCTTTCCTGTTCCGTCCCGTGCCGGTCAAGAAGCCTGAACCCCAGCCGGAATAAGCTTTCCGCGCGGAAATCTTGGCTTTTGCTGAAATTTCAGGCTTGAAAACCCCTGCCATTTAACGTTTTTTACACAGCGGGTGGGCAGACTGTCGCACGACGGGGCCATGAAGCCCGTGGGGGACTTGCCGGTGTTCAATCAGGACAGGGAACAGGCTTTTGCCAAAACAGCGCTCGGGCTGATGGGCGGAGCCGGCGTGGTGGCCACGCCCGACAATTTCGAACTCTTCTACGCCTATGCCTCTGGCGAAAATCCCGCCATCAGTCAGGTGATGGGCGCGATCATCAACGCCAAGCAGCCCTTCACCCCCGAATTGCTGGCCGACCTGCGCCTGCGCTGCCTGTCGGGCGCGCGCGCCGCCGTCGCCATGGAATCTTTGGGCGGCAACATGAGCGCTCTGATCAACGACATGCTGGGCAAGCTGGAAAGCTCGGCGCGCGATGCCGCCGATTACAAGGACACGCTGTCGGCCGCCACCGGCGAGCTGGGCAGTGAACGCAACCCCGCCGATGTGCGCAAGCTGGTGGAAGGCCTCATCGCCGCCACCCGCGCCATGGAAGAACGTACCAAGAGCCTGGAAGGCGAGTTGCAGGCTTCCTCGCAGCAGGTCAGCGAATTGCGCGACAAGCTGGATGACGTGCGCAAGGAAAGCATGACCGATCCTCTCACCCACATCGCCAACCGCAAGGCGTTTGACGATGCGGTGGAAGCCGCCCGCAAGGCCTCGGCCGAAGGCGAAGAGGTCTGCCTGTTGATGTGCGACATCGACCATTTCAAGAAATTCAACGATAGCTGGGGCCACCAGACCGGCGACCAGGTGCTGCGCTTGGTGGCGTCGTGTCTGGCGGAGAACGTCAAGGGCCGCGACACCGCGGCGCGCTATGGCGGCGAGGAATTCGCCGTGCTGCTGCGCGGCACGCCGCTGGAGGCCGCCACCATGGTGGCCAACCAGATCCGCACCACCGTGGAAACCAAGAAGCTGGTGAAGAAGTCCACCGGCGACGTCTTGGGCACCATCACCATCTCCATCGGGGTGGCGAAATTCACACCCGGCGAAGCGACCGAAACCGTCATCCGCCGCGCCGATGCCTGTCTCTATGGCGCCAAGCATTCTGGGCGCAACCTGGTGATCAACCAGGACGACCCGCGTATGGCTGCGCTGGAAACCAGCGCCGCTTAATCCTCCTCCTGCAGCTTGCGCGATACCCCGCAGGCTCTAAGCTGTCCTCCGGCAGCGGCCGCCAGAGCCGCCGATGCAGGGGCAGGTTCATATGGCAGTTCGCAATCGCGTGGTCGCCTTCACCATGGCGCTGGCCGCGGTCACTTATCTGGACCGGGTCTGCATCTCGGTGCTGGCGCCCCAGATCAGCACCGAACTGGACCTGTCGCGCGTCCAGATGGCCTATATCTTCAGTGCCTTCGCCGTCGCCTATGCCGCCTTCGGCGTGCCCCTGGCCCGCTGGTGCGACCGCGACGGTGCCCGCAAGGTTCTGACCTGCGTGGTGCTGATCTGGTCGGTCTTCACCATGGCGACGGCGGCAGCCTGGAATTTCGTCTCCATGGCCGTGATCCGTTTCCTGTTCGGCATCGGCGAAGCCGGCGCCTGGCCGAGCGTGGCGCGGGTTTATTCGCGCTGGATTCCGCTGGCGCAACGCGGCCGCATCCAAGGCGTCTTCTTTGCCGCCGCGCATCTGTCGGGCGGATTAACCCCGTTCTTGGTCGTCGTCCTGGCGGGTTGGCTGCAATGGCGCATGATTTTCATCGCCTTCGGCCTGGTCGGCGCGCTGTGGGCGATTGGCTGGTACGCCTGGTTCCGCGACGAGCCGCGCGATCATGCTTCGGTATCAGCCGAAGAGCGCGATCATATCGAGGCGACGCGCGGCTTGACCGGCGCGGCACAAGGCGGCGGCAGCTGGACCAGGGTGTTCAAGACCCCCACCGTGGCGCCGCTCTGTGTCCAGGCTTTCGCCAATTCCTACGGCTTTTATTTCTTCATCACCTGGCTGCCGACCTACCTGGCCCAGGCGCACGGCCTGAAGGGCATGGGTTGGGCGGCCATGTCGGGCCTGCCACTAACTTTGAGTTGCCTGGCTGATCTCACCGGAGGCGAAGGTTCCGACCGGTTGGCGCGGAAGATGTCGCTGCGCAATGCCCGGCGCACCTTCGGCACCGGCGGCTATATCCTGGCAGCGATCGCCATCTTCCTGGCCACGCAAGTCGCCAACGGCTATCTCGCGGGCGGTTTGATCGCCATAGGCGGCGCCTGCTCCATGTTGACCCTGGCGCCGGCCTGGGCGACAGCGGTGGATGTGGGCGGCAATCACGCCGGCGTCACGGCCGGGACCATGAACACGGTTGGTCAGATCGGCGGAATCTTGAGCCCGTTGGTGCTGGCATATCTGGTGGATGCGACCAACGACTGGAACCTGCCGCTGCTGGTGCTGGCTGCGATCTATGCTGTCGCCGCGCTGGCTTGGCTGGCGATCAATCCCGACCAGAGGGTTGAAACGGCCTGACTTGCTGCGTGGCGGACGTCATTTCATAATCGCGCCATGCCGCAAGTAATCGTCGCTATCGGGGCCGGTTCCATCGGCCAAGCCATCGCCCGCCGCGTTAGCGCCGGGAAACATGTCCTGCTCGCTGATATTCGCGCCGACAATGCCGAGCTTGCGGCCAAGACCTTGGACGATGCCGGTTTCACGGTCAGCACCGCAACGGTGGATGTGTCATCTCGCGCCTCTGTCGAGGCCCTCGTTCAAAAAGCCACCGCGCTCGGTGAGATCTGGGGCCTGATCCATGCCGCCGGTGTTTCGCCATCCCAGGCATCGCCAGAAACCATCCTCAAGGTCGACTTGTACGGCACCGCGCTGGTGCTGGAACTGTTCGGCAACGTTATGGCGCGGGGCGGCTCCGGCATCGTGATCGCTTCCCAGTCGGGCCACCGCCTGCCGCCGCTTTCGGCCGAACATAACAAGGCGTTGGCGACCACGCCGACCGAAGACCTGCTTGCCTTGCCGATGCTGCAACCGGTGACGGATTCGCTGCATGCCTACCAGCTTTCCAAGCGCGGCAATTCTCTGCGGGTGATGGCGGAGGCAGTGCGCTGGGGCAAGCGTGGGGCGCGGATCAACACCATCAGCCCCGGCATCATCATCACGCCGCTGGCGAATGACGAACTGAAAGGCCCGCGCGGGCCCGGTTACCGGCGCATGATCGAGGCATCGGCGGCGGGACGCGCCGGCACGCCCGACGAAGTGGGCAATGTCGGTGCGCTGCTGATGGGCCCGGAAGGCGCCTTCATCACCGGCAGCGATTTCCTGATGGATGGCGGGGTGACGGCGGCCTGGTGGTTCGGCGACCTGGGACCGAAGTAATCAGGCTTCCTGCGCCGGCGTGATCTGAACGCTTTCGCCGCAACCGCAAGCTGATGTCTGGTTGGGGTTGTTGAAGGTAAAACGCGCGCCCAGCTTTTCCTGCACGAAATCCAGTTCGGTGCCGATCAGGAACAGGATGGCCTTGGGGTCGATGAAGATCTTCACGCCCTTGTCTTCCATCACCTCTTCGAACGGCTTGGCGTCTTCGGCATAGGCCATGGTGTAGCTCATGCCGGCGCAGCCGCCATTGGTGACGCCCACGCGCAGGCCCAGATACTTTCCGTCGGCGCCGCCCATGATTTCCTGCAGGCGCGCCGCCGCGGCGTCGGTCAGCTTGACCGGCTTGGGGCGTTCACGGCGGGGTTTTTGAATCTGGGTTTCCATCAGAACATGTTCAATTCGAGTTTGGCTTCTTCGCTCATGCGTTCCGGCGTCCAGGGCGGATCGAAGGTCATGTTGACCGTCACCTCACCGATGCCGTCCACCAGTTCCAGCGCCCCCTTGACGTTCAGCGGCATCTCGGCCGCCACCGGGCAGTTGGGCGCCGTCAGGGTCATGTCCACCGTGACATCCTTGTTGTCCGCGACGTCCACCTTATAGATAAGTCCGAGTTCATAGATATCAACCGGGATTTCCGGGTCGAACACAGTCTTTAAGGCGGCCACCAGCTTGCTCGTGAAGTCGTCCAGCTCCTGTTTGCTGAGGGCGGATGGTGCGGCAGGTTCGCTCATGTCGCGCCCTCCTCGACCGCGTTCCTGTAAGTGTGCCAGGCCAGGGTGGCGCATTTCACCCGCATGGGGAATTCCGAGATTCCGCCCATCACTTCCAGCCGCTCGCGATCGTCTTCCGGCAAATCGCTGGCGTCTTCGCCCTTCACCAGGTGCAGGAAGCCCTGCATCAGCTTTTCGGCCTCTTCGGCGGTGCGGCCCTTGAGCATGTCGGTCATCATCGAAGCCGATGCCTGACTGATGGCGCAGCCCTTGCCTTCAAACTTGATATCGCTGACGCGGCCATCGGCATCCAGCTTCAGGTAAACCGTCACCTTGTCGCCGCACAGCGGATTATAGCCTTCGGCCTTGTGGCTGGCATGGTCCAGCGAACCGTAATGGCGCGGATGGCGCGAGTGATCGAGGATCACTTCCTGGTACAATTCACGGAGCGCATTGTCGGTCATGGCAGTGTCATTAGCTAAGTATCCCGCGCGCCTTGGACAAGCCTGCCACCAGTGCATCCACATCGGCGCGGGTGTTGTAGAGGGCAAAGCTGGCCCGGCTGGTTGAGGTCACGTTGAAGCGTTCCATCAGCACCTGGGCGCAGTGATGGCCGGCGCGCACCGCCACGCCTTCGCGGTCCAGGATGGTGGCCAGGTCATGGGCATGCATGCCGTCGGCCTCGAACGACAGGATGGCGCCCTTGCCCGGCGCATCGCCGATCACCCGCAGCCAGTTGAACTGGCGCACCTGTTCGCGGGCATAAGCCAGAAGGTCATGTTCATGGGCGGCCACCGCGGCGCGGTCGAAACTCGACAGGTAATCCAGCGCTGTCGCCAGGCCCACCGTCTCGATGATCGGCGGGGTACCGGCTTCAAAGCGGGCGGGCGCGTCGGCATAGGTGATGCGGTCCTTCATCACTTCGCGGATCATCTCGCCGCCGCCATTGAAGGGGCGCATGGCTTTGAGATGCGCCCGCTTGGCATAAAGCGCGCCGATGCCGGTGGGGCCATAGAGTTTGTGGCCGGTCACGGCATAGAAATCCACATCGAGCGCCTGCACGTCCACGATATCATGCACCGCACTCTGGCAGCCATCGGCCAGTACCGGCACGCCCTTGGCATGGGCGCGCGCGATGATCTCCTTCAACGGCGTAACGGTGCCCAGCACATTCGACATATGCGTGACGGCGACCAGCTTAGTCTTGGCGGTGATCGCCGCATCCAGCGCCTCGATGTCCAGGCTGCCGTCATCGCGCACATCCACCCATTTCAGCACCGCGCCGGCGCGTTCGCGCAGGAAATGCCAGGGCACGATGTTGGAATGGTGTTCCATCACCGACAGCACGATCTCGTCGCCCGGCTGGATGGTGGGGGCGAGATACGAATAGGACACCAGGTTGATGGCCTCGGTGCCGCCCTTGGTGAAAATGATCTCGTCTTCCCGGGCGGCGTTGAGGAACTTCTGCACCGTGCGGCGGGCCGCTTCATACCGGTCGGTGGCGGCGGCGGAGAGGAAATGCACTCCGCGATGGACATTGGCGTACTCGCTTTGCGCGAAATCGCGCATCGTATCCAGCACCACGCGCGGCTTCTGGGCGCTGGCGCCGGAGTCCAGATAGACCAGCGGCTTGCCATAGACCGTGCGCGACAGGATTTCGAAATCGGCGCGTGCCTTTTCGGCATCGAACGAGGCGACGATCTTCCCCACTTGATTGAAGAGAGGTGCGTTCATGCCACGCTCTTCAAAGCTGCCAGTAGCGCAGTACGGACCAATTCGCGCTGATCGGTACTGGTGATTTCCGCCACCGCGTCTTCCAGGAAGGCGTGCAGCAACAGGCCCCGCGCTTCGGCTTCGGGAATGCCGCGGGCCCGCAAATAGAATAGCGATTCCGCGTCCAGATCGCCCACCGCCGCGCCATGGGCGCATTTGACGTCGTCGGCGAAGATTTCCAGTTCGGGCTTGAGGTCGGCCTCGGCATTTTCACCGAGTAAAAGCGCCTTGGCGCTCTGGTGGCTGTCGCTGCCATTGGCGCCCTTGGCCACCGTCACCTTGCCCTGGTAAACCGCGCGCGCGTTACCGCCGGCGACATGCTTGAACAGTTGGGTGCTGATGGTGTTGCCGCTGCGATGAATGACATGGGTGGTGACGTCGCTATGGCGCTTGCCGTCCAGCACCGACACGCCGGACAGATGCGCCTCGGCGCCCTCGCCTTCCAGCGCGATCTCCAGCTCCATGCGCGACAGTTTGCTGCCGAAGCCGGCAAAGTGCGCGCGATAGCGCGCGCCGGCGGCAATGCGCAAAGACGCTTCTTCCACCAGCACGGCGTCACCGCTTTCCGGGGAAATGCGGATATGTTCCAGGCTGGCGCCGTCGCCCAGCACTATCTCGAAACCGACATTGCGGAAATCGGCAATGCCGACACTTTCCACCAGGATCAGCGAGGCACCCTCTTCCAGCACCAACAGTCCACGGACATGGCCGGTGCCGTTAAACGCCAGCTTCAACGGCGCGGCAATCTGCGCCCCTTTGGCGACCAGCAGCGCTACGCCGCCATCCGACAGGGTGAGCGAGGCGGCCCCCATGATATTGCGATCCGCCACGGCGAAATGCTTCTGCACCCAATCCGGTGCATCGCTTTTGGAAAGATCGAACTGCGTCACGCCCTCCGGCAGAGCATCGACCTGCCACAACGCCTGATCGGTGCCTATGCCGGCTTCGCCCAACGCCACTTTCAGGTCGGAATATTTCCATTCCTCCACCCGGCGGCTGGGCACGCCATGCGATCCGAAGATCGTGGCGGCCTCGGCTCTGCGCGCTTGGATTGTGGAAGGCAGCGCCAGCGTCATGCCGGTTCCTTCAGGATATGTTCATAGCCCTTGGCTTCCAGCTCCAGCGCCAACTCCTTGCCGCCCTCGGCGACGATCCTGCCCTTGGCCAGCACATGAATGCGGTCGGGCACGATGTAATCCAGCAGGCGCTGGTAATGGGTGATCACCAGCATGGCGCGGGTGGGATCGCGCAGAGCATTGACCCCTTCGGCCACCAGCTTAAGGGCGTCGATGTCGAGACCAGAGTCGGTTTCGTCCAGCACCGCCAGCTTGGGCTCAAAGATCGCCATCTGCAGAATTTCCAGCCGCTTCTTTTCGCCACCGGAAAAGCCCACATTCAGGGCGCGCTTCAGCATCTCTTCCGACACGTTCAAGGTCTTGGCCTTGGCCCGCACCAGCTTCAGCACGCCGACGGCATCCAGATCGGACTCGCCGCGCGCCCGGCGCTGGGAATTGAGCGCCGTCTTCAGGAACATCATGGTGGTGACGCCGGGGATTTCCACCGGATACTGCATGGCCAGGAACACGCCCTTGGCCGCACGGACCTCCGGCGCCAGCGCGGCCAGGTCCTCGCCGTTATAGGTGATGCTGCCTTCGGTAATGTCATAACCGGCGCGGCCCGCCAGCACGTAGGACAGGGTGCTCTTGCCCGACCCATTGGGGCCCATGATGGCATGGACCTCGCCGGCCTTGATCGACAGGGTCAGGCCCTTGAGGATTTCCTTGTCGCCGACCGAGACATGCAGGTTCTTGATCTCAAGCATGACTAACCTACCGAACCTTCCAGAGAGATGCCCACCAGTTTCTGCGCTTCGACGGCAAACTCCATCGGCAGCTGCTGCAGCACTTCGCGGCAGAAGCCGTTGACGATCAGCGACACCGCCTCGTCCTGCGGGATGCCGCGGGCCAGGCAATAGAACAACTGGTCCTCGGCAATCTTCGACGTCGTCGCTTCATGTTCGATGCGCGCCGTGGGATTGCGGCTTTCGATATAGGGCACGGTGTGGGCGCCGCAGTCGCCGCCGATCAGCAGCGAGTCGCACTGGGTGTAATTGCGCGCGTTCTTCGCCTTGCCATAGACGCTGACCAGTCCGCGATAGGTGTTCTGCGCCTTGCCGGCCGAAATGCCCTTGGAGATGATGCGGCTCCGGGTATTGGCGCCCAGATGGATCATCTTGGTGCCGGTATCGGCCTGCTGGTAATTGTTGGCGATGGCGATGGAATAGAATTCGCCCACGCTGTCATCGCCACGCAGGATGCAGGACGGGTATTTCCAGGTGATGGCCGAACCGGTCTCCACCTGGGTCCAGGAAATCTTGGACTTGCGGCCCCGGCAGTCGCCGCGCTTGGTCACGAAGTTGAAAATGCCGCCCAGCCCGTTCTCGTCGCCCGGATACCAGTTCTGCACCGTGGAATATTTGATCTCGGCATTGTCCAGCGCCACCAGCTCGACCACCGCGGCATGCAACTGGTTCTCGTCGCGCTTGGGGGCGGTGCAGCCTTCCAGGTACGAGACATAGCTGCCTTCATCGGCAATGATCAGCGTGCGCTCGAACTGGCCCGTCTCCGAGGCATTGATGCGGAAATAGGTGGAGAGCTCCATCGGGCAGCGTACGCCCTTGGGCACATAGACAAAAGTACCGTCCGAAAACACCGCCGAGTTCAAGGTGGCGAAGAAATTGTCGGTCACCGGCACCACGGTGCCCAGGTATTTCTTCACCAGGTCGGGATAATCGCGGATCGC
This sequence comes from Alphaproteobacteria bacterium, assembly GCA_013697055.1. GTDB lineage: Bacteria > Pseudomonadota > Alphaproteobacteria > Micropepsales > Micropepsaceae > Rhizomicrobium. Next base: position 332 of record JACCXK010000233.1, on the reverse strand, counting down.
CTCGCTGATCGGGCAGAAGATCACCCCCGCCTCGTTCAGCTTTTCCTTGAAGGTGGTGGCCACCGACACGCTGTCAAACACCGCATCCACTGCCACACCGGCCAGCGCCATCTGCTCCTGCAGCGGAATGCCCAGCTTCTTGTAGGTTTCCAGCAGCTTGGGATCGACTTCATCCAGGCTCTGCTTCAGCGGCGTATTCTTGGGCGCGGCATAATAAAAGGAATTCTGGTAGTCGATCTTGGGATAATGCACCCGCGCCCAGTTGGGCTCCTTCATCGTGCCCCAGCGCTTGAACGCGCCCAAACGCCATTCCAGCATCCATTCCGGCTCGC
>JACCXK010000106.1 GCA_013697055.1 Alphaproteobacteria bacterium | reverse complement strand
CGCACCGCCAATGGTGAAATGTACAGCGGCGACCAGCTGACCGCCGCCCACAAGAGCTTGCCCATGCCGGTCAATGTCCGGGTCACCAACCTGGACAATGGCAAATCGCTGGTGGTGCGGGTCAATGACCGCGGGCCTTATGCGCGCGGCCGCGTGATCGATCTTTCCAAGCGCGCTGCCGAACTGCTGGACGTGACGCAGACCGGCACGGCGCGGGTGCGGGTCACATATCTCGGCCGTGCCGACATCAATGGCGCGCCGCCGGCCATCACGCCGCCGGCCATCGCCAATGCGCTGCCCGCCGCGCCCGCCGGCAAGGTGGATAGCGCTGCGTTGGCTATCGTGCCGGGCAGCGTGGTTGCCTCGGCGCCCGCCAAGCCTGTCCAGATGCCCGCCGCCTCGATCCCGACCCAGATGTTCGCTGACGACCAGCCGACCGGGAAAGTGACGCGCCTGCCGGTGCCGCCGGCGACACACCTGTATGTCCAGCTTGGCGCTTTCTCCAAGATGGAGAATGCCAAGGCTTTGCTGGGCAAGGTGGGCGGCGAGCTCAGGATTTCCACCCTTCGACGGGCGGGGCAGACCCTTTATAGAGTGCGCAGCGCCCCGCTCGCCTCAGTCCAGGACGCTGACGCGGCCCTGGCCCGCATCACCGGGACCGGCGCCAATGATGCCCATATTGTCGTAGACCAGTAACTCGTCAGGATACCGTCATGCTTCGTCGCCTTTTTCTTTCTCTGTCCCTGGTCGCCGCGTTCGCGCTTCCGGCGCAGGCCGCGATCGAGACCAGCGCCGAACACGGCCTGATCATGGATGCCCAGACCGGGCAGGTGCTGTGGCAGAAGGATGGTCTGGCGCCGATGCCGCCGGCCTCCATGTCCAAGCTGATGACCATCGAGCTGTTGTTCAGCCGGATCAAGGATGGCCGCGTAAAGCTGACGGATACCTTCCCGGTGTCGGAGCGGGCCTGGCGCACCCAGGGCTCCAAGATGTTCGTGGAGCTGGGATCACGCATCACGGTGGAGTCGCTGCTGCGCGGCATCATCATCCAGTCGGGCAATGACGCCTGTGTGGTGGTGGCCGAGGCGTTGGGCGGCACCTTTGAAGGCTTTGTCGGCATGATGAACAGCCGCGCCAAGCAGCTGGGCCTGCAGCAATCGACCTTCGTCAATCCCGATGGCCTGCCAGACCCGCCCGGCCAGTTGATGAGCGCGCTGGACCTGGCCAAGCTGTCGCGCCATATCATCAACACCTATCCGCAGCTTTATCATTATTTCAGCGAACGCGAATTTGTCTGGCACAATATCCACCAGCCCAATCGCGACTTGGTGCTGGGATCGCTGCCGGGCGCCGATGGGCTCAAGACCGGGCACACCGATGCGGCCGGTTACGGCATCACCATTTCGGCCAAGCGCGGCGAACAGCGCCTGATCCTGGTGTTGAACGGCCTGCGTTTCCCACAATACAAGAACGATTATTTTCCCAACATCAAGCGCGCCGAGGAAGCGGGCCGGGTGATGGAATTGGCGTTCCGCGAATTCCGCTCCTATCCGGTGCTGGCTACCAATCAGGTGGCGGGCAATGTCGCGCTGGCGGGTGGCGTTGCACCCACGGTGCCGGTGACAGCAGCCAAACCGCTGAATGTCACCATGCAGGTGGATTCCCATGCCGGCATGAAGACGATGCTGAAGCCCGACGCCGGGCTGAAGGCGCCGGTCTCTGTCGGGCAAAAAGTGGGTGTGCTGGTGGTGACGGCGCCGGAGTTTCCCGCCATGACCGTGCCGGTTTATGCCGCCCAGGCGGTTGCCGAAGTCGGTGTCATGGGCAAGATGTGGAATTCCGTGTCCCGCCTTTGGAAGAAGTAGCCTCACGATGACCGGCCGCTTCATCACCCTGGAAGGCGGCGAGGGCACCGGCAAGTCCACCCAGATCAAGCGGCTGGCGAAGGCGCTGGAAGCCAAAAGTGTGAAGGTGTTGGCGACGCGCGAACCGGGTGGATCACCGGGCGCCGAACAAATTCGCAAGCTGATGGTGGAAGGCGAACCCGGCCGCTGGGACGCCATCACCGAGACCTTGCTGGCCTATGCGGCGCGCGCCGATCATGTGTCGCGCACCATCGGGCCGGCGTTGCTGGAAGGCAGCTGGGTGATCTCCGACCGATTCAATGACTCCACCTTTGCCTATCAGGGTGCGGGCCGGGGCGTGGACCGCGAAACCATCCGCCGCATCGACAGCGCGGTGCTGGATGATTTCCAGCCGGACCTGACCTTGATTCTGGACCTGGATGTCAGCATCGGGCTCAGCCGGGCGAATGGGCGGCCTGGCTCGGAAAATCGTTTCGAGAAGTTCGGCGGTGATTTCCACGAAAAGCTGCGCCAGGCATTCCTGGACATCGCCAAGCGCAATCCTGACCGTTGCCGGGTGATCGACGCATCGGGCAGTGAGGACCAGGTGGCGGAGGCGATTTTCGCCGCCGTCAGCCGCCGTTTCGATCTATAAAGCGCCCATGGCGAAGAAGACCGTCGAACCCAAGGACAGCGACCGGATCGAGGGATTTGCCCATCCCCGCGAGACCGCTGCGTTGTTGGGACAGGATCTGGCCTTGGGCCGCGCCGCGCGCGCGCTCAGGGCAGGCCGTCCGCCCAGCGCCTGGCTGATCACCGGCGCGCCCGGGGTGGGCAAGGCGACCTTGGCCTATCGCATTGCGCGTTATCTGCTGGCGTTCGGCGCGACCGCCGAAGGCCCGGAAGACTTGCGCGTGCCGCAGGACCATCCCGCGGCGCGGCAAGTGGCGTCCCAGGCGCATCCGGGCCTGTTGGTGCTCAAGCGCGCCATCAATCCGCGCACCGGCAAGCTGATGACGGTGCTGTCGGTGGACGAGATCCGCCGGCTGGCGAATTTCTTCGGCATGACCAGCGGTGCCGGCGGCTGGCGTGTCGCCATTGTCGATACAGCCGACGACATGAACGATAATGCCGCCAATGCGCTGCTCAAGATGCTGGAGGAGCCGCCGGGCAACGCCATGTTGCTGCTACTGTCCAACACGCCGGGCCGGCTGCTCCCCACCATTCGCTCGCGTTGCCAGCGGCTGGACTTGCGGCCCTTGGACGAAGCGGCGATGGACCAAGGCTTGAAGCAGCATCTGCCCGACGAGAACGCCGCCGAGCGTGCCGCTCTGGCGCGGCTGGCAGGCGGCAGCATCGGCGCTGCCCTGACCTTGGCGACCGGTGATGGCGGCGCCTTGGCCAAGGAAGCCGACAAGCTGATCGACCATGCCCGCGATCCGGACCTGTTGGCGTTGCTGACCTTGGGCGAAAAACTCTATCGCACCCAGGATGGGCTGGAACTGTTCGGTGAATTTTTGAGCGCGTCGCTGGCCGATCGCATCCGCGCCAGGGCCTATGCGGGCGCGCCGGGCTTGGAACGCTGGGTGGCGGCGCTGAACCGGCTGGAGCAGGGCTTTGCCCGCGCCGCCGGCCTGAATTTGGAACCGCGCCAGACGGTGCTCAGCGCGGCGCGCGATCTTTTCCATGTTGCCCGCAATGGTGCGCTCTAATGCTGGTGGATTCCCACTGCCATCTCGACTTTCCCGACTATGCCGGGAGTGTGGATGCCGTGGTGGAACGCGCCCGCGCCGCCGGTGTCGGTGTCTGCGTCTCCATCGGCACCGAGCTGGCGCGCTTTCCAGGCGTGAAGGCGGTGGCGGAGAAATTTCCCCATGTCTGGTGCAGCGTCGGCGTGCATCCCCACGAAGCGGAAATGGAATTGCTGGACGACGAGGCGGCGCTGGTCACGGAGGCCGCGCATCCCAAGGTCGTAGCGATCGGCGAGACCGGGCTGGACTATTACTACGAACATGCGCCGCGCCTGCAGCAGCAGGCCAATTTTCGCAGCCACATCTCGGCGGGCCGCAAGACCGGGTTGCCGGTGATCGTCCATACCCGCGACGCCGATGACGACACCATCGCCATCCTGCGTGAGGAGATGGACAAGGGCGCCTTTACCGGCCTGATCCATTGCTTCACGGGCACGCAGGTGTTGGCCGATGCGGCGCTGGAGATGGGGCTTTATATCTCGGTCTCCGGCATCGCCACGTTCAAGAATTCCACCGCCCTGCGCGACGTCATCAAGACCGTGCCGTTGGACCGGCTGTTGGTGGAAACCGATGCGCCTTACCTGGCGCCGGTGCCGCACCGGGGCAAGACCAACGAACCTGCCTTTGTGGTGCATACGGCAAAGATGCTGGCCGAGTTGAAGGGCGTGACGGATGCCGAACTCGCAGCTACCACCACCGAAAACTTCTTCCGCCTGTTCAGCAAGGTGCGGCGCCCCGATGCTTGAGGTCCGTATCCTGGGTTGCGGGTCTTCCGGTGGCGTGCCGCGGCTGGGCGAGGGCGGTCCCAACTGGGGCGTCTGCGATCCCGCCAATCCCAGGAACCGCCGCAGCCGCTGTTCCATCCTGGTGACGCAGAAATCAGCGACGGGCGAAACCCGCGCCTTGGTGGATACGTCGCCCGACCTGCGCGAGCAGTTGCTGGCCGCAAACATTGGCCGCGTGGATGGCGTACTGATCACCCACGATCACGCCGACCAGACCCATGGCATGGACGATCTGCGCGTGTTGGTTCTGCAGCAGAAGGGCAAGAAGCTGGACATGTGGTCCGACAAGTTCGCGCTCGACAGCCTGAGCCGCAAATTCAGCTACATTTTCCATACCCCGCCCAACCGCGATTATCCGCCCATTGTGGAAGCGCATGTGCTGCCGGAGCCGTTTGTGCCGTTCGACATCGCCGGTCCCGGCGGACCGCTGCCTGTGCTGGCCATCGGCCAAAGCCATGGCCGCATCCGTAGCCTGGGCTTTCGCTTTGGCGGGATTGCTTATTCACCCGATGTGGACGGGCTGGACGATGAGGCTTTTGCCGCGCTGGACGGCGTGGAGTGCTGGATCGTGGACGCTCTGCGACGCACGCCGCATCCATCACACGCGCATCTGTCGCGCACGCTGGAATGGATCGCGCGGGTGAAGCCCAAACGCGCCATCCTGACCAATATGCATGCCGACATGGATTACGACACGCTGAAGCGCGAACTGCCGCCCGGCGTGGAACCGGCTTACGACGGCATGATCATTACAGCCTGATCACTGCGTCCCGTTGGCGTCCTCGGCATAATTGTGCTGCATGGTCGGGCTGCGGTTGAAGGCCAGCCGCGTGTCCATCTGTCCCGGTGCCCAGCTGGCGCGGTGGAAGCGGCCCGGCAGTGCCAGCACCACGTCGCCCGCCTTGCTGATGATCAGGCCTTTGCCTTCGACTTCATAGGCAATCTTGCCTTCCAAGATGAACCAGAACTCGTCATTGCCGATATGGAAATGGCCCTTGTTGGTGGCAGGCGGGATGGCCACGCCGGGACCGCGGATGATGGCGGCCTGGTTGTCATAATCGCCCATGAACAAGCCGCCGCGCGGCCCGCCATTCGGGTACTTCTCGACAAAGTCTTTCATGAAATCCAGATACGGCTTGTTGACGCCGTTATAAGTGTCCATGCCGCCGCCGACGAACACCGTCGGGTAGCTGACCTTGACGTAATGCTGACCGTCCTTGGGCGGAGGCGGCGCGCCGAAATCGGCTTTGGTATCCACCGGATAAGAAGGCAAGATGCCGCCGCCGCGCGTCACTTCAAACCGCAAGCCCGGCTCGTTGCCAACAACTTCCATGGAGTAAGGCACTCGCAACGGCACTTGCACTAGAAAGCCCTTCTTGGCGATGAACGGTTCCTGGCCCTTGATGGTGAAGCGGATCTGTCCGTCCCACACCACCCAACTGGTGCGGTCGTCGCCATAGAATTGGGTGCGGGTCTTCTCCCCAGGCCCCATCGAAATCCACTTGGCGCTGTAGCGTTCGGTCTCGACCACATCCTCGGTCCAGCTGGCCTGGCCCTTGTGCTTGGCCAGCACGTCATCCAGCCGGATGATCAGCTTGTTGGCGCCGGTATATTCTTTCATCTTGTCGGGCTTGGGCGCCCAATCGAGATAGACCTTGCGGTCCTGCGCCAGCGCGGGAAGCGTCAGCAATGCGATGGCGGCGAATGTGGCGATCTTTTTCATCGGGGATCTCCTACTGCTTGCCGCCGGCGTCTTCGCCAAAATTGTGGAACATGAGCGGGTTGACGTTGAACGATAGACGCGTGTCGGTCTGGCCTTCGGCCCAACTGGCCCGGTGCCAGCGGCCCGGCGGTACAAACACCACATCGCCGGCATCAGCCTTGAACAGGCCTGCCTCCTCGATCAGGTAATCGCATTTGCCTTCCAGGATGAACCAGAACTCGTCATGGCCGATATGGAAGTGGCCCCGGTTGCTGGCGGGCGGCGTGGGCACGCCCTTGCCACGGATGATGTTGGCCATGTTGGCCTCGTCAGCCATCACCAGGTGGTCCTTGGGGTTGGCCACCGGATCGGCCGCCACCACTTCCTTGAAGAAGTCGCGATAGGGCCGGTTGTCGGCGGTGTATTTGTCGGGCTGGGTCGGCGTGCTGACCTTCATGTAATGGCTGCCGGCCTTGTCCTCCGGCTTGGGCTGGTCGCCGGCATAAAGCGGCAGGATGCCGGTATGGGTGACCTCGAAGCGCAACGATGGCTCGCTGCCGATGGTCTCCATCGAGTAGCGCACCCGCTGCGGCACCTGCACCAGAAAGCCCTTGGTGGCGACGAAAGGCTTCTGGCCTTCGATGGTGAAACGGATCTGCCCACCCCACACCACCCAGAAGACGCGGTCGTCGCCATAATATTGCACCGGCGTCTTTTCGCCCGGCTGCGCCTGGATCCATCTGGTGTCATAGCGCTCGGTGAGGATGACCTGTTCGCTCCAACGCGCCTGGCCTTTGTGTTTCGCCTGTACGGCGGGCAGGCGGGTCACCGGCTTGTTCGTGCCATAGGGCGGCAGCTTGTCGGGCTTGGGCGACCAGGCATACCAGGCCTCGGATTGCGCCAGCGCCGGAACCGCCAACGCGGTGGCGGAGGCCAGGGCGAGGCCGAGCGCCAGCACCTTCATCAATCGCATGTCTGAACTCCCCTGAAACGGCGGTTTGCCCGCAGTTTTTTTGTCCCGTTGATAAAGTCTCACCTTTGACCAACACTGTAAATCTGATCCGACTTGTTGCAACGCAGCACGAATGTCTGCGCTGCTTCGGCACCTTGACTTGTTGTCACCCGCGCCCAAACGTCTGGCCAACAAAACAGGGGAAGAATCCATGTCCGGGACCAAGCTGCAGCGCCGTCATTTCATGACTTCCACCGTGGCGGCCGGCGTGGCTGCGGCCATGCCGGACGTCGCCTGGGGCGCCACGCGCAAGAAGCCCAAGCACCAGCCGCTGGACCCGATGAATCCGGACATCCTGTTCGGCACCACAAGTTCCATGTGGGGCGGGGCAGGGGTCGGCGCCAAGCAGACTCATGACACGCCCTGGGCGATCAAGCGCATCGCTGAAGTCGGCCTGCAGGGCATCGAATTCTATGGCGACGGCATCGAGCAGTATCGCGCCAACCCGATGGAACTGCAGAAGATGATGGACGATGCGGGCCTGACTTTCATCGGCGCTTCAAACGGCGAGAAGGGCCAGTCCACAAATTTTATCGATGTGGACCAGATCCCCAAGACCATGGAAGATCACATCGCCTTCTGCCGCGACTTCCTGCAGCCGCTGGGCTGCGATCACTGGAAGATCAACATGGGCAAGCGCCCGGCCGGCGGCCCCAGCGAGGAACAGCTCAAGCGTCTCATCGATACGCTGAACCGGCTGGGCGAGAAGACTATCGCCATGGGTGTACGCCTGTCGCCGCATCCGCATATCTGGGGACCCTTGGAGCGCGAGAAAGACATGCGCTATGTGATGGACCACACCGATCCCAAATATGTCTGGATGACCGCCGATACCGGCCATCTGGTGCTGGGCGGCGGCGATCCGGTGCAGATCATCAGCGACTATTTCCCGCGCGTGTCCGAGATCCACATGAAGGACACCTATGCCAAGTACCGCGGCAACAAGGAAACCCCGACCGAGGAGATGCACAAGCAGGCTTCCGTCTATCATAATCTGGGCGGCGGTGGCGTCGACTTCGTGGCGCTGTTCCAGTTGCTGCGCGACCGGCACTTCAAGGGGTGGGCGATCTTCGACGTGGACGGCCCGCGCAAGGGCGATGATGGATACGATGCCATCGGCGGCAATCGCGAACTGGCGGTGGACGATTACATCTCGCACAACATCAACTATCTGCGGAACGTGCTGGGCATCAAGCTGCCGCCGCACTCCACATGATCGCCATTTCCGGGAGCTAGCATGCCTCGCATTTCCGTGCTTTGTGCCGCCGCATTCCTGCTGGCGGCATCACCCGCTTTCGCGGCGGGCTATGACGCCGAGCTGGATCCGGCGCCGTTCGACGCCACCAACCGCGCCGACGTGATCGGCAGCTTCGGCAACGCCACCGCCACCCTGGACGGCAACACCCTGACGGTCCAGGGCACCTTCTCCAACCTGAAATCGCCGGCCACCAATGGGTCGTTACGCATCGGCCTCGCCAAGGGCGTGCCGGGCGACGCCATCGGCACGCTGATGGTGGAACATGCCCGCCAGGGTTCCTTCTCCGGCACTATCAAGCTGACATCGGCGCAAGTCGCAGCCCTGAACCGGGAGTCGCTCTATGTCCGTATCGACAGCGAAAAATCTCCCGACGGCAATCTGCAGGGCTGGCTGGAAGCAACAGGAAAAGATCATGTCTCGTAAAATCCTCGCCGGCGGCGCGGCCCTTGTCGCGCTGGGCGCCGTCTTCGCGTTGATGCCGCACGCCTTTGCGCAGGCGCCGGGCGTCTACAATCTGGAGCAGGCGACCAAGGGCCACAGCGCCTATGTCGCCAGCTGCGCCGGTTGCCACCGCGCCAACCTGGCGGGCGGCGGCGATGCCCCGGCGCTGGGCGGCGCCGGCTTCATGTCGTCCTTCGGCAACCGTTCGACAAAGGATCTCTACAAGTTTATCGCCACCTCCATGCCGGCGGGCGCGCCCGGCAGCCTGGGCGAGGAGGCTTACAACAACATCACCGCCTATCTGCTGTACGCCAATGGCGCCAAGCCGGGTTCAGCGCTGTTCAACAAGGACACCGACGTCAAGGTGTCCTCCGTCGCCGACGGCAAGATTCTCGCCGAAGCGATCGCCCCGCCCAGCATCGGCAAGATGGCCGCCGCCGAGGCGCGCGCGCGCGCCGAGGCTCCGCCGCCGCCGCACGGCCTGACCGTGGCGGGCACCGTCAAGAACTATACCGACGTCACCGACGAGATGCTGATCCATCCGGCGGAGGGCGAGTGGCTGATGTATCGCGGCAATTACCAGGGCTGGAGCCATTCGCCGCTCAAGCAGATCACGCCCGACAATGTCAAAAACCTGACATTGAAGTGGGCCTGGAACATGAACGAGGGCGGCGCCAGCCAGGTCACGCCCATCATCCATGCCGGCACCATGTTCCTCTCCAACACCTCCAACACGGTGCAGGCGCTGGACGCCCGCACCGGCGAACTGATCTGGGAAAACCGCCTCGGGCCCGTATCGCGCATCGCCTATGGCGGCACCCGGAGTCTCGCCGTTTATCACGATAAGGTTTTTGTCGCGACCACCGACGCCATGATCCATGCCCTGGATGCGCGCACCGGCAAGCTGGTGTGGGAGCAGACCTTGGGCACCACCAACAATTCCAACACCAGCGGCGTCATGGTGATGCGCGGCAAGGTGCTGACCGGGCTCACCGGTTGCGACAACTACTCGCAGAACAATTGTTATATCAGCGCCTTTGATGCCGACAGCGGCAAGCCGGCCTGGCGTTTCCACACCACGGCGCTGGAAGGCGAGCCGGGCGGCGACACCTGGAACGGCTTGCCAAACCTGCTGCGCGGCGGCGCCGATACCTGGATCGCGGGCACTTACGATCCAGATTTGAACACGACCTATTGGGGCGTGGCCCAGACCAAGCCGTGGTTCCGCGCCAGCCGCAAGACCGGGAACGCCTCCACGCTCTATTCGTCATCGACCTTGGCGCTCGATCCCGATACCGGCAAGCTGAAATGGTATTTCCAGCATGCCCCGGGCGAGAGCCTGGACCTGGACGAAGTGTTCGAGCGGGTGCTGATCAATCACGGCGATCAGAAGACGGTGATGACCATCGGAAAGCCCGGCATCCTGTGGAAGCTGGACCGCGTCACCGGCAAGTTCCTCGCCGCCAAGGAAACCATTTTCCAGAACGTGCTCTCGAACATCGACCACAAGACCGGCGCAGTGACCTATCGCAAGGACATCTACAACCAGAAGACTGATGAATGGTTTTCGTCCTGCCCGGGCCCGGAAGGCGGCCACGACTGGCAGGCCACCAGCTATGACCAGCCCGATGACCTGCTGATAATTCCCCTCAGCCAGAGCTGCGTGATGATCCAGGGCCATGAAGTGGAACAGAAGCTGGGCGGCGGCGGCACTGCGGCCTCGCAGAAATTCTTCTTCATGCCCGGCACCCACCAGAACATGGGCAAGCTTGCCGCCTATCGCACCTCCGACATGAAGGAAATCTGGTCCTGGCAGCAGCGCGCGCCGTTCCTGACGGCGGTGCTGTCCACGGGAGGGGGCGTGGCGTTTGTCGGTGACTTCAACCGCAGCCTGAAGGCGGTGGACGTCAAGACGGGCAAGATCATCTGGCAGACCCGGCTGGGCAACACGGTGCAGGGCTATCCCGTCAGCTTCAGCCTGGACGGCAAGCAGTATATCGCCGTGGCATCCGGCCTTGGCGGCGGTAGCCCGCAGCAGAAGCCGACCATGCTGCTGGATGAAGTGCACCGCCCGTCGACCGGGCATCAGCTGTATGTGTTTGGGTTGCCGGATTAGCCCAACACTCTCCACCTCACCATGGCCGGCCTTGAGCCGGCCATTCAGGGTTACAAGTGCCAGTGTTCCAGCAAGTCAATCCACTGCGGATTGTGCTTCTCGATCAGGTCGAGTTTCCACGCTCGTTTCTAGCGCTTGAGGCTGGTCTCCCGGCGGATGGCATCCGCGTAAAGCGGATATTCCTCAAAATAGACGAGGCGCTTTACAGCGTACTTTTTGACTAAGGCCGAACCAACGCCCCGATGATGTTGTTCCATTCTTAGGAGCAAATCTGACGTTACGCCGCTGTACAGCGTGCCGTTGCGTTGGCTAGCGAGAATGTAAACGAAGCCCGATGGCATGCCGCCAGTTTGTGGCTTTGGATGGGCGGGTCAAGCCCGCCAATGGTGAGCTTGGTTGTGAGGCTGGATCACTTCGCCGGCATGAACATGTGCACGCTGATGATGATGAACTCTCCGGTCACATCCTGAAACTGGTGCGCTGTGTCCGGCGGGACCAGGAAGATGTCGCCGGCCGCCAGCTTGCGCGGGCGGGCGCCCTCGATGCCGGTGCCGGCATCGGTGGTGGAGCCGGGACGGTTTGGCGCGCCGCCGATCAGCTTGCCGCCTGAGACAAATGTCGCGTTGCCCTTCAGCACATGCACCAGCTCGGCCTCGCCATGATGCACAGTGGGCGGCGTCAGGCCGGTGCGGTATTCCAGCAGCACGCGATAGGGCCCATAGGTCGCCACCGGTTGCGTCGAATTGATCGTTGTCGATTTCTGTTCCGCCTTGGCCTTGGCGATCACGGCGGGAATGTCGGCGCCGGCGGTGAACAGTGAATCCGGCGCGGCTTGCGCCAGCGCGGGCAGGGGCATCAGCAACAGTGCGGCGAACAGGGCGGTCTTTTTCATTGCTTGGCTCCAGCGTCAGGGTCGAAGTTGTGCATGCCATAGGGGCGGGGGTTGATGGCAATGCGGGTGGACATGCCGTCGCCGGCCCAACTAGCGCGGTGCCAGCGGCCCTGCGGGGCATAGACCACGTCGCCGACATTGGCGGTATAGACCTTCATGCCTTCCATCTTGTAGTCGACCGTGCCCTCGGCGATCACCCAGAACTCGCTATAGTCGATGTGGAAATGGCCCTTGTTGCTGTCGGGCGGCGTTGGCGTGCCATGGCCGCGGATCACATTGGCGAAGTTGGTGGTGTCGGCGACAAAGGGATGGTCGCCCGGCGTGGCCGGCCGCTTCACAAAATCGCCCCAGAAATCCAAAGCGGGTTTGTTCACCTCGTCATACTTGTCCGGCGGGGTGCGATAGCTGGCCAGCACGTAAGTTTTGCCCTTGGCGGTCGGCGCGGGCCCGGTATCGCCTTGGGTGGCGGGATAAAGCGGCGTGCGGTTCGAGCGTATCACTTCTAGCCGCACGCTGGGTTCGCTGCCCACCGTCTCCATCCAATAGATGTTGCGGTAGGGCACCTGCACCAGCCAGCCCTTGCTCGCCACGATCGGCTCCTGCCCCTCGATATGGAAGCGCACCTGGCCCGAGGCGATGTACCAGAAGATACGGTCGTCGCCCCAGAATTGCGGTTTGGTCTTGGCCCCCGGCGCCAGCGAGATGTAGTCGGCGGCATAGTCCTGGTCCCGCACGATGGGCTGGTCCCAGTCGGCCTGGCCCTTGTGGGCGCCCATGATCTCGTTCAGGCGCCAGATTGGCTTGTTGGGCGCCTTCCACTCGGTCAGCGGCAGCGGCTTGGGCGACCAGCTGAACCAGATCTTGGCCGGCGCTTGCGCCCAAGAAAGGGTGGAGGCGGGAACCAAGGCCAGGGCGAGGGCCCCTGCCGCCAATGAAAATCGATGTAGTTTCATAAGATAACTCCCCAAACCCATGTTTTTCTTGGGCAAACAATGTCCCAGACGGGTGCGCAAGACAACCGCGTCAAACAAGACAAACCGGTGTAGTATTCGGGTGGCAACTTCAGCAATGGGAGTCGCGTCATGAATCTTCAAACCTTGTTTTTGGCGGCCCTGATGACCGCCGCCGTGCCAGCAGCCGCACAGATCGTCGTCACCCAGGAAACCGGCTGGGCCCATGACTGCTTTGTCCATGCCAAGACCGGCAGGGCCTTTGACGGCATCGGCGCTTGCGATCTGGCGATTAAGCGCGAGGCCCTGAGCCGCAAGGACTTGGCCGCCACCTATGACAATCGCGGCGTGATGCTGGACCAGCTTGGCCATGTCGAGCGGGCCGCCGCCGACTTCAACAAGGCGATCGAGATCCAGCCGGACCTCGGCGATCCCTATGTCAATCTGGGCGCTATGCTGATCAAGAAAAAGGAATATGCGGCGGCGCTGGACCAGATCAATAAGGGCATGGATTTGGGCATGAGCTTTCCGCATCTGGGCTATTACAACCGGGCGATCTCCGAGCAGATGCTGGGCCGCTACAAGGAAGCCTATTACGACTAGAAGAAGTCGGTGGAGCTGGAGCCCAGCTTCGCGGCGGCCGAGGAGCGGCTGAAGGACTTCACCGTCACCCGGGTGCCGGCGAAAAGCCCCAGTTAGCCGGTATGCCCTAGGCGCTGCGTTTCAGCCGGTCGATCAATTGGCCGTCGGTATCCAGTATCAGGGCGTATTCGGCCTTGAGCATAGTAATCGCCTCGACAGCGTCTTCCCTGGTATCGGCAAGCGGCACGTTGGACGCCAGGTCCAACAGCTTATTGTCGTCGCTTTGGAATACCTGGATGCGATAGCCCATGACGAAACCCTAACGGCGGCCCCGTCACCGCACAATAAGTAATGCTGCCTAGCCTTTAGGCACATCGCCTTGAGGCACGTTCCAGCATGTCAGCACTGCTAAGTTACGAACGTTGGCCCGGCGGCCGCGCCATGCGTCTGGGTATCTACTGGTTTTAAATAAGCTGCGGATGTTCGCGCGAGACTACCGGCTCTTATCAACTCTAGAATTAAGGACCGAGAGGTTCGGACCAGATCCAGCAAGCTTGGTTCCCGAAGCATTTTATAAATACTGCACTAAAGGCCTAGCGCAAACGCCACGGTGCCCTAACGGGCTGACTTCGAAAATTCAATAAAGTCTGATCGAATCGCTCGATTGCGGAGCACGTCAGTGAACATCAAGCATCGATAGAAAACTCGTGAAACTATAGCGCTGCCCAACCTAAAGGCGGGCTAACCCATATTTCGCAAGGCAAAGCTGCAAACTCTCTTCAATCTAACCCATATTTCGCAAGGCAAAGCTGCAAACTCTCTTCAATCGGGCGACACTTTCGTAAGGCGGCTTTCTCTAAGCCAGCAAGCGCTTTCAAATGTTTGATTTATTTGAATTTTTTGATTTTGGTTTTGATTTTTTGCCTCGTATAAGCACCAGATATTGCCAGAGATTCTGTTATTTTTGATTAATTGGCGATTGTATACTTGACGTAGGAATGGACTGGGCCGATTCTGGCCCCCGACAGGCCGACGCCAAGACCTACCGGGTTCCGGCCCGATATGTGATCGCCAGTAATCCCATGGGCCGGAGCCCGTTTAGGACTGCCCTATGGGCAAGGAAATAATTGGTCCCATCAGCCGCTCAGATTTTGAGCGCGTTGTGAGCGCAGTTTTGCTTTCTGAGCTTTCAATGCCTTTCGTCGCTTCAAAATTAGGCTCCGAATCTCTGGCGTTTGAGCTAGCTGTTGAGCTTTTTGAACGCCTTCAGGATGATTAGCTCGGTCAAAAGTCATCAGGACATCAAACTCTGTAATAAATTCATTGGATTTCATTAAAAGGGCGCTGAGATCTTCGAAGTCTTTTTGCACGTACGCTGAAAACAACGCGGCGTTTTCCTCGTGCATTTCCTCCATCGCCTTGATTGAGGCTTCCATCCCGGACTGATCCAATGCTTTGAAGGCCCGGCGAGCCGCTTTATGCTGCTTATGTATTTTATCGGCCTCTCTAAGCCACAGCCTTGGGTCGCGTAAAATCAGAGCGTTAGGAACTTCTTTGCAAAACCCAATCATCCAATGAGCCAGCGGGTTTCTCGCGCTCATTGCCCTTTGATGAAATGCCTCAATCGCTTTGAATAGTTCTAGCCTTCTAGGAGACAGATATGTGGCGGCCAAGGTGTTCACCACCGCATTTTTGGGAGTTTCTGCCGCATAGTCCAAATACAGCGACATAACTGGCGCAGGATTACGATTTGGAATAATCGAAACTAGTCGGGCGAAATTCGCATCTGCGAGAGAGGCGTTACTGATTGCCCCCAATGCCAAAATGGCCAAGGCAGGATTCAGCGCCATCGCGTCCGATCCATATGTTATGGTGTATGGGCCTGGACGTATTTTTCCGAGAGGTTGTGGCATGTCGAAAACCCCCGATCAAACACGTGAAGACGAAGTGCTGTTGCGGATGCTGAAAACCCCGCCCACGCCCCACGCCGATCTGAAGGGCAAGAAGAAGCCGAGTCCCAAGAAGCGCCAAGCGGAAAAACGATAATGTCCGCTGCTCACCCCGGAAAACTACGGCTTTTAATTGGGCTGATCTGTGCGATCCTCATAGCCGGGGCGATGGCATGGCGCTATTTCACTGGCGGCAGCTACTAGGTTTGTACCAAGCCTTCTTCCCCCAAAACTGGCGGCAAAAAGGCGTGACTTCGTAGCCTCTGGCGCGACGCCAGCGGATGAAATCCATGGTCGTTTGACGGATTGTCTTAGGCTGCGTTAGTCCGCCGATACGTAAGGCGCTTTCCGGCGATACCCTGCAAGGCAACATCGGCACGCATATCGTCCGAGTAGCCCAGCTTGACGCGGTGGTTCATGCGGAAGTCGAACTCCGCGAGATAGCGGTCCAAGTGTTGTTCGCCGCAATGCTGATACGTCCCGACCATGCCGCGCTTGAAGATCGAAAAGAAGCCTTCCAGCGTGTTCGTGTGGACCGGCCCAGCCGAGCCTTGGCGGACATATTCCTTGGCGTGGTCAACGCTGGCATGGCCCTTGGTGATCGCTAAGCCGCGATAGACCTGAGCGCCGTCAGTGTGCAGGGCGCTATCCGGATGGACATTTGCGCGGATCACGGGAGCCACATGGTCACGGCTGGAACCGCCTAGCTTGAATGAACGGATTTTGCCGCCGCGTTCCACAAGGCTCAGGACGGTGCGCTTGTGGCCGTAGCCGCCAGCGCCGGGATGCTTACGCTTGCCATCCTTCTTTCCGATATAGGCCTCGTCGGCCTCTACAACCTTACCTTCGCCGCCCAGCGGGGGCTCAGAGCCGGGGACAGGGGCCATGGCGGCGCGAATACGGTGGCCCATGAACCAAGCTGATTTGTAGGTCACGCCCAGCATACGGGCCAGCTGGTGGCCAGAAATGCCTTTCTTCGAGCTGCACAAGAGGTGATTGGCATATAGCCATGTATTCAATGGGATTTTTGAGCCTTCGTAGACAGTACCAACAGTCACGCTAAAGGGCTTCTGACAGGCATTGCACCAGTAGACGCCGGGACGGGTGGATTTGCCCTTGAGGGCTGTGGACTCGTCCAGAACGCCACAATGGGCACAGGGACGGCCTTCGGCCCAGAGAAGCGCCTCAAGGTGCTTGCGGGCGGCGGTGGCATCGGTGAAGCGGGCGGGCATCTTGGTGGGCATGGCTGGAAATCCTTATTGCCCAGCGAATCTAGGCCCTTCGGCTTCCTACGTCAAGTATACAATCGCCGATTAATTGCTCATAATATTACTTATACGATAAAACGAGAGGTCGGCCGGGAGACGGCCCCCGCGCCATCCCCCAATCGCCCGGTTCAGGCCACGGCCGCCGCGGCCTTGAGCGCGATTTCGACATCCTGCTCGCCGCTGCCTCCGGAGACGCCCAGCCCACCCACGATCCTGCCGCCGACCGCGATCGGCACGCCGCCTTCGAACGCGCACAGATCAGGCAGCGACAAGGCGTGTTGCGCCAATTGCGCCGGCAAGGTTTTGAGGAATTCGGCGGTTCGGTGCGTCGCCGTTCGGTAGCGCGCTGCGCCCCTGGCTTTCATCAGCGCGGCCTCCGATGCCCCCGGCGGCGCCTCGTCCATGGTTTCGGCCAGGATAAGAATGCCGGTCCGGTCGATAACCGCCAGGGCGATGCCAAGCCCCAGGGCGCTCGCCTGGGCGAGCGCCTGCTCCTTTACGTGCCGGGCGCCGTCCAGGGTGATGGTGTCAAGTTTGCGGGAATAAGGCATGGGTCTCCGATCAGGCGCACGTGCGCCATTGTTCAACGGGATAAACGGATATGAAAAAGGCGCCTGTTGCGGCGCCTCGCGCCCACCAGATCGCACCGGCGGGCGTGCTGTCAAGGGAGCTGAAAAATCGCCGCGCCCACATTCCGCTTGCGCCGTCCCCTGGGGATGACCCGCTTATGCCCCGGTCGATAGACTGAGCTTTGCATGGACCATCCGCTTACCCCTGCCGAAACGGCCCGGCGCATCGGCGTCAGCATCAAGGCGCTGCGCCTCTATGAGCGCCATGGCCTGCTGACGCCATTGCGTTCCAGGTCCGGCTGGCGAACTTACGGTCCGGAACAGATCGCCCGGCTGCACCAGATCCTGGCGCTCAAGAGCCTGGGCCTGCCGCTGGCCAGCATCGGCCGGGTCCTGGCGTCAACGCAGACGCTTGACGCGGTCCTGGCCATGCAAGACCAGGCGCTTGCGCAGGAAAACCGGCGGATCGCCAAGGCATCGGCGATGATCCGGGCGGCGCGGGCCAAGCTGCGGTGCGGCCAGACTCTTTCCATCGACGATCTCATCAACCTCAACAAGGAGACTTCGATGGCGTCCAAACTGACCCGCTCGACCTATTTTCATCCCGCCCTCGTGCCGCATCAGCACAAGTATTTCCGACCTGAGGAAATCGAGGCTTTGGCCAGCCGCGAGGATTTCGACCAGGAACGCGATATTGCCATCTGGTACGGCCTGTTCGACGAACTGAAAAAGCTGGCATCGGCCGGCGACCCCGGTTCTCCGGCGGCTCTCGATTTGGCGCGGCGCTGGCTTGCGCAGGGCGAAACCGTCTCGCGCGGCGATCCTGATATTGCGGGGCGCATCCGCAACATGGTCCGGGACGCCCTCGCCGATCCGGCCACCGCGCCGCAGATGCCGTTTTCCGCAAGCGATCTGCTGTTTCTCGAGAAAGTCGTGGCGAAACTGAAACAAGCGGGGTCTTGATACGTCCGTTTATGTCAGCAGGACAATGTCGAAGGTAAAGGCTTGCACCCCCGGCTCGCTTGTCGTCGTCGGCTTGCAGATGGAGGCCGCCGGATCGCGGTGACGCGCCGCCAGGGTGGAGAGCAACAGGTCCTTTCCGTTCAACGCCTCGCGGGGGAAGTACATCTGTGTCGCCAGCCGGTAATCGAGGTTCGTCACATCGAAATGGATGTGCCGCGTGCGCAAGGTGCCGGACGGCTCCGGATACGGGCGGGCTTGACCGTGCGCAGCCGGTAGCTGCCATCGGCGCCGACGCCGAACGACACCACGCCCAGGAAGTTGGGATCGAGCGGCGCGGGATTGCGGTCCACCGGATTGGTGTAGCGCCCCGCGGCATTGGCCTGCCAGATGGTCATCGCCTCCTTGGGCAGCGGCCGGCCCGCGGTGTCGAGTACCCGGCCGGTGATTTCGATCACCTGCCCCTGCGCGCGGCCCATCTTGCCGGGATAGTGCGTCAGGTCCTGGTCATGGTTCAGCGGCGCGCGGACGGGATAAAACGGCCCCAGCGTTTCCTGGCCCGTCGGCGTCAGCTTTTTCTGTGCCTGCGCCGCGCCGGCCGCAGCGAGCATGGATGTGGTGAGCGCGCCGGTCACGGCCGCGCGGCGTGAAATGCCCATGTCCTGCCCCCAGGATTAAGCCCCACAGAAACGCTACACCGCGGCCTTGCCAGAGCAAAGCCCAGCCCTTCCAATCGCGCCATGACGAATCCGGACCTGACGCCTTCCCGCGACATCGCTGTGCTGCTGGAAGTGATGAAACGCCTGCGCGAGGGATGTCCCTGGGACAAGGTCCAGACGTTCGAGACCATCGCGCCCTACACCATCGAGGAAGCCTATGAGGTCGCCTCGGCGATTGCCGACAAGGACCTGAAAGCCCTGCCCGGCGAATTGGGCGACCTGTTGTTCCAGGTGGTGTTCCATGCCCGCATGGCCGAGGAAGCCGGGCTGTTCGATTTCGGCGCCGTGGTGGAAGCCGTCACCACCAAGATGATCCGCCGCCATCCGCATGTGTTCGGCGACGAGCAAGCCCGGGCCGACGCTGCCTCACAGAAGGATTTCTGGGAAAAGCTGAAGGAAAGCGAGCGCACCGCCGCCGGGCAGACCAGCTTGCTGGACGATGTCGCTGGCGCCCTGCCCGCCCTGATGCGGGCCGAAAAGCTGCAGCGCCGCGCCTCCAGCGTGGGGTTCGACTGGAACGATGCCGCCAAGGTGGTGGACAAGATCGCCGAGGAAGCCCGCGAGGTTGCCGAGGCCACAACCCAGGCCGAGCGCGAGGAAGAAGTCGGCGATCTGCTGTTCGTGGTCGCCAACCTGGCCCGGCATCTCAAGGTGGACCCGGAAGCCGCCCTGCGGTCCGCCAACGCCAAGTTCACCCGCCGCTTCCGCCATATCGAAGCCAGCCTGGCGGCCCGGGGCGTCACGTTGGGCGATGCTAGTCTCGATGAGATGGAAGCGCTGTGGCAGGAGGCCAAGCGGGCCGAAAAACCCGCCTAGCCCATCTCACCATGGCCGGCCTCCGGCGCATAGCGACAGCGTATGCGCGCCATCCAGAGTCACAGACGCAACATTTGGCCGGTTGCCCTGGATGGGCGGGTCGACCCCCCCATGGTGAATTTATCTAATAAATGAGTATTACTTTCCAACCCCCTGCCCTAGCTTGGGAAAACGGTTTTCAAACCGGCCCAGGTCATCGGGGTGGATTCGCAAGCTCAGGCTGATCTTGTCGCCACGCATCCGCTTTTCCAGCACTTGGGCGTGGCGGTAGGCGAATGCCAAAGCCCCGCCATCGGCGGCGTCCAGTTTCAGGGTCAGGGTGATGTTGTCACGCGTCACGAAGGCTTCAAACGCCGCCAGCAGGGCCGGAACGCCCTCGCCCGTCAGGGCCGACACGGCAATGCCCTCGCGCGTCTCTCCATTGGGTTTGGGGCCGTTCCGGCTGAGCAGCCCCTTGCCGGGCCGGCCTCCAGCAGGTCGATCTTGTTCAGCACTTCCAGCATCGGCCGGTCCGCCGCGCCCAGCTCGTCCAGCACCGCCAGCACATCTGCCTTCTGGGCGGCGGTCTCTTCATGGGCGGTGTCGCGGACATGGACGATGACATCGGCTGCCAGCACCTCCTCCAGGGTGGCGCGGAAGGCGGCCACCAGTTCGGTCGGCAGGTCGGCGATGAAACCCACCGTGTCCGACAGGATGATGCGAGTGCCCTGGGGCAGCTTCACCCCGCGCATGGTGGGGTCCAGGGTGGCGAACAGCAGGTCCTTGGCCAGCACCTCGGATTCGGTCAGGCGGTTGAACAGGGTGGACTTGCCGGCATTGGTGTAGCCTACCAGCGCCACCACCGGGAACGGCACGCGTCTGCGCGCCTGGCGGCCCAGGCTGCGGGTCTTCTTGACCTTTTCCAGTTCGGCCTTGATGCGCACGATGCGTTCGGCGATCAGGCGGCGATCGCTTTCGATCTGGCTTTCACCCGGACCGCCCAGGAAGCCGAAGCCGCCGCGCTGGCGCTCCAGATGGGTCCAGCTGCGTACCAGCCGCGAGCGCTGATAGTTGAGATGCGCCAGTTCGACCTGCAGCCGCCCTTCCCGCGTCGCGGCGCGCTCACCGAAGATTTCCAGGATCACCGCGGTGCGGTCCAGCACCTTGCTGTTCCAGGCTTTCTCCAGGTTGCGCTGCTGCACCGGCGACAGGTGGGCATTGACGATAATGACGTCGGGCTCCTGGTCCCGGGCGAGGACGGCGATTTCCTCGACCTTGCCGGTGCCCAGCAAGGTGCCGGGCGTGGGGCGCGCCAGCGGCGCCACCAGCGCTTGCACGACGTTCAAATGAATGGCGGCTGTCAGGCCGACGGCTTCTTCTAGGCGCGCAGTCGCGTCCCGCAGCGCCTCATCCTTGCGGCTGCGGTTCTTGGGCTCGACATGGATGACGAAGGCTGTGGTACCCAAATCAGGCTTCGGCCGGTTCGTCCTGGAGCTGGATCGGGCCCATCGGCATCACCGTCGAGATGGCATGCTTGTAGACCAGCTGGCTCTGGCCATCGCGGCGCAGCAGCACGCAGAAATTGTCGAACCAGGTGATGTTGCCCTGCAGCTTGACGCCATTGATCAGGAAGATGGTGACGGCGGCTTTGCTCTTGCGGACCGCGTTCAGAAACGTGTCTTGAAGGTTCTGTTGTTTATCGCTCATGGGTTCGCCCATTGTTTCAGCCGCGCGGGGGTCACACGGCACCTTGAGCCCAAGTGTAGCGCAATGCTGCAATTGCGAAAGAGAAAAAAGTGCTCGAAATCAGTCCTTTTTAATGCCCGATTTGGCGGCATACAGCTCGCGGATGCGCCTTGTCACCGGTCCCGGCGACCCGTCCCCGATGCGTTGACCATCAATTGTCACGACCGGCACGGCCGCCCCCGTCGCCGAGGACAGAAAGGCTTCGCGCGCCTCTTTGGCTTCGGCGACGGTGAACTTGCGTTCGACGACCTTGATCTGCGCTTCGGCGATGGCGTCCAGCATGATCTTGCGCGTGACGCCGGGGAGGATGGCGTTGGACAGATCGCGAGTGATCACGGTGCCGTCCGCCGCCACGATCCAGGCATTGGTGGAGGCGCCCTCTGTTACGAAACCGTCTTCGTCCACCAGCCAGGCTTCGAAGGCGCCGGCCTTGCGGGCCGCCTGCTTGGCCAGCAGGTTGGGCAAAAGCTGCACCGTTTTGATATCGCAGCGGCCCCAGCGGATGTCGGGTTGGGTGGAAACGCCGATGCCTTTTTCCAGACGCAGCGCCAGGCCGGCCATGTCGGTCGGGCGCATGGTCATGATCACGGTGGGACGCGGTGCGTCGGCGGGCGGGACATGGTCGCGGCGGACGGCGCCGCGCGTGGTCTGGATATAGAGATAGCCGTCGGGAATGCGGTTGCGGGCGATCATCTCGCGCATCACGATCTTCAGCGCGGCGCGGCTCATCGGCATGGGCATGCCCAGCTCGCCGAGGCTGCGTTCCATGCGGTCCAAGTGACCGTCCTCGTCGGTGGGTACGCCATTCGTCACATTGGCGACTTCATAGATGCCGTCGCCCAGCTGCAGGGCGCGGTCCTCGACATGAACGCCGGCGCGCGCGAACGGCAGGTAGCGGCCATTGACATAGGCCACGCGCCCGGCCGGGGCGCGGCTGGCGAACCATTTTTTCATTAGTTCGGGAAGCTCTGCGCCGAACCGACCCCCAACGACTTCAGCTTGCGATGCAGCGCCGAGCGCTCCATGCCGATGAAGGCCGCGGTGCGGGAGATGTTGCCGCCGAAACGGTTGATCTGCGCCATCAGGTAGTCGCGCTCGAAGATTTCGCGGGCCTCGCGCAACGGCAGCGAGATCACCAGGTCGCCCGACTTGGCGCCGCCCATCCCCGCGCCCAGGTCGGTGGGCAAGAGGTCGGCGGTGACGGCTTCGGTTACGTCGTCGCTGGCAAGAATGAGCAGCCGCTCCACGATGTTGCGCAACTGGCGGACATTGCCCGGCCAGCCATGGGTCTGCAGCACCGCCATGGCGTCGTCGCCGATGATGCGCATGGGCAGCCCGCCGGCCGCCGACAGCCGCTTCATGAAATGGCCCACCAGCACCGGGATGTCGTCGCGGCGCTCGGC
Source organism: Alphaproteobacteria bacterium (assembly GCA_013697055.1). Classification (GTDB taxonomy): domain Bacteria; phylum Pseudomonadota; class Alphaproteobacteria; order Micropepsales; family Micropepsaceae; genus Rhizomicrobium. The sequence continues at coordinate 1,739 of JACCXK010000106.1, read as the reverse complement.
CAGCGACGGGATGCGCACCGGCACCACATTCAAGCGGTGATAGAGGTCCTCGCGGAAGCGCCCCGCTTCGGTCTCGGCCCGCAGGTCGCGGGTGGTCGAGCAGATCACGCGCGCATCCACCTGAACGCGGACCTGGCCGCCGACACGCGTAAAGGTCTGGTCGATCAGTACCCGCAGGATCTTGCCTTGGGTTTCCAGCGGCATGTCTGCCACTTCGTCCAGATAGAGGGTGCCGTTATGCGCCAGCTCGAATAGGCCGGTCTTGCGCGGGCCTTCGCTGGACTCGATGCCGAACAGTTCGGCTTCCAGCCGGTCCGGCTCCATGGTGGCGCAGTTGATGGCGACAAAGGCATTGCCGGCGCGGCGCGAGCGGGCATGGATCAGCCGCGCCGCCACTTCCTTGCCGGAACCCGCGGGCCCGGCAATCAGGATGCGGCTGTTGGTGGGGGCGATCTTGTCGATCAAGACGCGCAACTGGGTGATGTTGGGGGAATTGCCCACCAGCTCGCCCTCGTCGCCCGCCTTCAGTTTCAGTTCCTGCACTTCGCGTTTCAGGCGGGCGGACTCCAGGGCGCGTTCCACCACATGCAGAAGCCGGTCAGCCTTGAACGGCTTTTCCACAAAGTCATAGGCGCCCTTCTTGATCGAGGCGACGGCGGTCTCGATGGTGCCATGGCCGGAGATCATCACCACCGGCAGCTCGGGCTGCTCGCGCTTGATGGTCTCCAGGATTTCGATGCCGTCCAGCTTGGAGCCCTGCAGCCAGATGTCCAGCACCACCAGCTGGGGCCGGCGGGCGCGAATGGCGGTCAGCGCAGAGTCGGAATCCCCCGCGACGCGGGTGGTATAACCCTCGTCATGCAGGATTCCCGCGATCAGGTCGCGGATGTCTTCCTCATCATCCACGATGAGGATCTCAGACGCGATCAGCGATCCGTTTTTGCTCATCTTCAGTTCCTTTCAGAGTCTTTTGTGCGAACGGGAAGGTCAATGTGACCTCCGCGCCTTCCCCGCCTTCCACGTCGGCGAGGGTGATGTCCCCGCCATGGTCTTCCATGATCTTGCGCACGATCGCCAAGCCCAGCCCGGTGCCCTTGGCACGGGTGGTGACATAGGGCTCGGTTAAGCGGTGTTTGTGTTCCGGCGGCAGGCCGATGCCGTTGTCGGTGACGCGGTACGCGAACTTGGCGCCTTTCGGTTCGAGCGTGATGGCGATCTTGCCGGGCTCGTCATCGCCCTTGGCGATGCGCGCGGCGATGCCCTCGCCGGCATTCTTCAGCACATTGGTCAGCGCCTGGGAAATCAGCCGCCCGTCACCCTCGAAATGCACCGGCTCCTTGGGCGCGGCGGTGCTGAACGTGATGCCGGGATTGGCGACGCGTTGCAGGAACAACGCCTGCTGCAGCAATTCCTGGGCATTCTCGCGCCGCATGACGGGCGTGGGCATGCGGGCAAAGGAACTGAACTCGTCCACCATGCGGCCAATATCGCCCACCTGGCGCACGATGGTGTCGGTGCATTGCTTGAACACTTCAGGATCGGTGACGATCTCGCCGGCATATTTGCGCTGCAGCCGCTCGGCGGAAAGCTGGATCGGAGTCAGCGGGTTCTTGATCTCGTGGGCGATGCGGCGCGCCACATCGGCCCAGGCGGCGGTGCGCTGTGCGCCCACCAGATCGGTGATGTCGTCAAAGGTGACGACAAAGCCGTCGGTGCTGCTGCGCTCGGAGGTGACCTGT
>JACCXK010000103.1 GCA_013697055.1 Alphaproteobacteria bacterium | reverse complement strand
GTCCAAGGCTGGGTAGCCCCGACCTGCATCGTACGTATCGCCTAGGTCTCCTATGTCAGGACTCGGCGCGGCCGGCGCGCCTTTTTCACGAACCACCGGGGCAACCCGCTCATGGGGACCCTTTGAGAAAAGCAGGACGCCCGAGCCTCGCTCTCCCGGCGAACGCAGTGCGAATATGCTCAGGGGATCCACCAGTGCGGTAGTCACCGAACGCCTCGCCGCGGAGAGCGTGGAGGGCGGCAGGGTAAAGGCAAACGCGAGCCCCAGGACCGAGACTAAAAAGATGGCCGCGAACGATTTAATCCGTCGCTTAAGCGATGCCAGCACACCACCCGTGCCGAAGCCTACCCTGCTAGCAGTAAGTCGGTGAAACACAAGAGCCGGCATGGCATCCTACGGCGGCTACGATCTCGCCAAGATGCAAAGCGGATCGTCCCGGATCGGCACATTCCGTTTTGCCTCATCAAAACTTGCATTATGTGTGCCAGTGGGGACCCAATCTCTTTCCTGGGTTGCCCAGGAGGACATGCCACGAGCTCAGGCGCTCGTTAAACTTGGCCTTGGTAGCCTACCGTGCGCCATAACTGCCCCCAACATGCTCAGGGTGGGCAGGCGGCTCGCGATCGGTATCCACGCCCTCATCGTCGCATTGCTCCTCAAGGTCGCCGCCCCAAATGGTGGGAATGCCGGGATTGATCAGGTCTCTCTCAGCCATCGACTGATCAAGATTACTGGTGTGTGCCAAACCCGGCTCACGGTATGTGTCTTCGTCATGGCCATGCGTTTCACCAAGTGAAACGCCCACCACCCGACGCGCGTACCTCAATACTCGTATCAGTGGGGAAGGCGTATTCCAACCATTTGGTGATGGGCCGGTCATCGAACCGAGGGCAATTTGATTACATCGCCCTGATGAGACGGCGTCGGTTTGTCAACCCGATAGTCCGGTCAAATATGCGGGACGTTTTCTCGACTGTGGTGTGAACACACTCCTCACGACCGTTACGAGATAAAGCCTGCTCCCGGTAGCGGCCAATCGGATGTCCGCCTTGGGTCAAAGCAGCCATTGGCGGGACCGGGGACGAATGACCGCTTTTGACCCAAAGCAGACACTGTGGGTAGTAGCGCGGGAAGCGCCCTGCCCTGTGTGATTGAAAAGCCAGTCCAGCCAAGGAGCTAATCCTGAATGCCGGCGGACGTCCTTTCCGCCTAAGTTTTGGAGGGCTGCTCCGCAGCCGCTTTAAAACGTCTCGGCCCCGATGCAGACGGGGTGCCCTCCTGCTACCCGCGCAAAGACGTGCCCTGCAGCGGCAAAGTGGAAATACGGCGCGACAATTCGCTTGCGAGGACAAATGTGCGATTACCCCTTTTCAGAACCACTAAGCGGTGAGCAACGACCGCGGCTGACTACGTCCGCTTTTTGAACTCCCCTCAAGTTGCCCTCCAAAGGAACTTTTAAGGAGCATGACGGTCCCGCGCGCGCGGGGATTGAAGGGGCCACATATTTGTGTACGCTTTAAAAAAGCGCGGGGGCGTTCAACATGGCCAAGGCAAGCACAGCGAAGCGAAATCGCGAGATTTACGCGCGTTATAAAGCGGGGGAATGCCGCGAGGCGCTTGCGAAGAGATACTTGATCACTCCGAATACCATCGAACACATCATATATAGCGAACAGCACAAGATCGCAGTAAGCGCGGAGGGTTATTATCGCGAGATCAGAGTCACGGCTTTGCTGGGCTAACGGGTCCACGCGGCACCCACTCTCGTAAGCAAGGTGGCAAATTATTTTGCATCTTGGGCGAGCGGGACTTGCAAGGCGAAACTCCGGCATTAAAACTAGAAGGCATGAAACGTCGCAGTCCGATGAAGCTGGAAACAGCCACCATCGCAGCGGCCATCATCACAGCCCTAGCCCAAATCATCTCTGCCGTTATTCAGCGGCTCTAGCGCTACGGCTGGAATTACGGGCGTGGAGTGCAAATTTCGATGTTTATTTGCGATAACAGTAGGAGTTGAAATCCACATCATCCACGCAATGAGGATTAGACATGTCGAAATTGGCATGCCCATATCCGAACTTGGCCATGCACTCCGCCACTGCCGCTCCGACCACGACACCCCCGACACCTGGCGAATGGGTGGCGTACAGCTATGGCAAAGACATACGGGGCTGGCACTTGTACTGCGGCGGCATGTTTCACGCCGACATCGGACCCGGCCCAAAAGGGTATCTCGTCACGCTGAACATGCATCCGAGCGGTGATAGGCGAGACGCTGACGAACTAAAACACCTAGCCGAGCGGGCTATCGTAGACCGTATCCGGCATATGCTGCCTGCGTATAAAGTTATTCATGTGCGGAGCACTTCCGCGCCTAACAGCAAAGCGGCCGCTAACAAAAACGGCGCCACATCGGGCGCCGTTTTCATTGGATTGTCACTCAGGGCTAGTTGGCCTTCGCCTTACGGCTGGCGGCGACGAAGCGCGCCTGCACGAAGCAAACCGGCACCGAACAGAGAAAGCGTGAAAGGCTCTGGAACGGCGGTAGCTCCGACTGCGCGGCAATGGTACAGTTTGACCTACGGCTGTGGGCCACCGAGACCGCTAACTATCAACAACGGCACGTCACCGGAAGGCATGCCCATGCGAGGGTCAGAGGCGGCCGAGTTGAAGGCGCTACTCATACGGGCCCCGTTCCGAATTAGGCTCGCACTGCAAATTCCGAGTGCGTGTTCCGCTTTTCATTACCTCATAACAGCTTACCGCATCTGACTTGCCAGCGCCCGTTGGCTGATTTCGGAAGACTGTTGCTCCCTGCGGGACCGGGAGATGCAGGACATCGCTAGGAGCTAGTCATGCATGGGGGTGGTCGCCGCCCTGCGTTCTACCACTTCAACTGAAGTTGCAGACCACCATCGCCGACACCCCCGCGCAGTAACGGCTTAAACTCACCGCTTTCACTCGGTCGCCCGGAGAAGAAATCCATTCGGCCGTCGTGGACACCGAACCTCTGCGCTAGTGGGTCCTGGCCCGCGAAAGCGTCGACGGGCGAAACAGCGCTTTGAACGTGCGGATGAGGCATCGCCAGAGATAAAACAGGGGCACCGCCGTTGCCTGGCTGGATGCCTCCGGCGAGCACAGGCGAAATGGCGCCGGCAAAAGCCACACCAAAAGTGGTAGCTATCCGCGGTACAAAGTTCATGCCGCCCCCACTTGCCGCCTGATCAGCGGTCTATGGCTTTTGTAGCACTTTGGCACACCCCGAGCAATCGCGCAGGCATCGGCTTGTCGCCCTTGAAATCAACGCTTTAGCCAAGTCCTCTGCGAACTCCCCTTCCGACGCTGGCACTGGTTGCGGCAGGGCTGGCGGGTGTCGCCGGACTGCGCCGCCGCAAGAAGGCGCAGAACGCCTGATCAGACCAACTTTGTGCGAGAGCGGCGCCTTCGGGCGCCGTTTTTGTTTGCCTATTCCCGCTTCACCCGTGTCATCCGGCCGTACTGGTTGAACTCGGTCACCAACAGGTTGCCCTGTTTGTCATAGGTCACGCCATGCACGGCGTAAAACTTGTCGCCCTGCCAGATGTCGGGCGTGGCCTTGTTGGACTTGGTCTGGTCGGCGGTGTCGTTCTGGCCGATGGTGGCGGTGACCTTACCCTCCTTGTCCAGGATGGTGATCCTACCATCCAGCTCGCCCACCGCCAGCTCGTCCTTGTAGATCGACATGGCGCTGGGCAGGCGCAGGTTCTCGGCCACCACGCCCTGCACTTTTCCGTCCAGATCCATCGCCACGATGCGGTTGTGGCGCCGGTCGGTGGCCAGCAACCGCGCCGGCTTGAAACGGGTATCGATCATGATCTTGTGGGCGGTGTCGAAGCCATAAGGCTCGGCCTTGCCACCGAAACTGGCGATGTACTTCCCCGTCTTGTCGAAGCGGTGAATGTAATTCGTGCCATAACCGTCAGTCACATAGATGTCGCCATTGGGCGCCACGGCGATGCCGGTCAGGTTGGTGGCGGGTTTGCCGGCGGCGTGCTCCAAATACTGGTCGGCAATCACACTCTTGGCCGGGATATCCAGCACGGTGCGGCCGTCCAGGCGCATCTCGACAATGTGCTGCGTCAGCCGGCTGACGCCGTAAATGTTGCCATTGGCGATGATGAAGCCATGAAAGTCGGTCTGCGCGCCCGGCACATTGCGCAGGTAATGGCCGTCGGCGCTGTAAATCTGAATGCCAGAATTCGCACCGCCCTGGACGCTGACATAGATATCGCCCTTGGGCGAAATGGCGATGTCGCCATGGGAATCCCCGATGGTCGCCATGCCGTCGGGCGGGACGAAATATTTGGGGTCCATGGTGAAAGTGGCGGCATGAGCCGCGCCCATCGCCGCAACGAACATCAGGCCGCAAATCAGTTTCTTCATGGTACCCCCTGGAAAAAGACCCATGCCACGATGCCGGCCGTCAGGGCCAGCAACAACAGCGCAATATAAAGGCGGGTGAAAGACAGATTCAATCCGGCCGGCACAAGGTGCGGATGTTTCTTGCCGGTGACCATGGCGCCCACCAGATTGTGGTTCTTTACCAGCAGGTAGAAGCCCACCGCCACGACATGCAGCCAAATAAACACCACGATGATGTTGAAGATGGTGCCGTGCAGGCCGGTGATACGGGTGGAGACATCATCGCTGACCCACAGCGCCAGTGGCCCGGTGAAATGCAGGCCGTCGTTGGAGAACAGACCGGTCACGGCTTGCGCCAGCAGCACCCCGATCATCACCGCCACCATCCAGCCGCCGGCGGGATTGTGGCCGGCATAGAGCGATTTTTCATGGCCGCGCAGATAAGCCATCACCTTGCGCGGCGGATGCAGGAAATCGGTGAAGCGCGACGTGGTGGAGCCCAGCAGGCCCCACAGCACACGGAAGAGCAGCAGCGCCAGCAGGGTCAGGCCCGACCACAGATGCATGCGCAGATAGCCATTGTCGGCGCTGAACCAGGACACCGCCACCAGGACAACGATGGTCCAATGGAAGATGCGGGTCGGGATATCCCAGACCAGCACATGCTCCTTCCTGGGGTCACTCATTGCCGCCCCCATAAGTGGCGACGCCGTGTTGCCTGAGCGGCGCCAAGGCGTCATCGCTGACCTTGGTCTCGACCACACTGACGGATTTGAGTGACTTGAGCCCGACCAGGGCTACGAGCGTTTTGTCCGTGATTTTGGTGTGCGCCAACCGCAACCTGGTGAGTGAGGTCATGGCGACCAAAGTCGGTGCGGCCGCGTCGGTGATGGTAGTGCCGGAAAGGTCGGCGCGGACGATCCGTGCCGCAAGCGGCAATAGCGCCGCCAGATCACCGTCGCCGAACGCGGCGCCTCTGAGCGAGGCATCTACCTCCAGATCGGCGGAATTGCGCGATTCATAAATGATGACGCCGGGATAACGCGCCTGAAGCTGCTTCAGCGCGGCGGCCAGCGGGGCGCGCTGCTTCTGCACCGCCGCCAGATCACTCTCGGGGATTTTCACTTCCACCACCGGCCTTGGCGCACCCTTGATGGTGCGCAGTTCGCCCGAGGCGCCCGAGGCGATCCACAGCTTGATCACCGTCACCTCGTCCGCCGTGAGAGGCGTCTTGCCGCTGGGCGGCATGGCCCTGTCGTCGCTAGACGGCAGGCTGATGCGGCGGAACAATTCGCTGCCCTTCGGATTGCCCGGCTCGATCACCGGGCCATCCCTGCCACCGCGCATCGCCGCCGCAAAACTGTCCAACCTGAGCTGGCCTTTGGCGCGGGTGTCGTCATGGCAACCGAGACAGCGTGCATCGAACAATGGCGCGATCCGAGTGACATAAAAGGAGCCGGGCGCGGCGTGCGGCACCGCTTCCAGTCCCATGGTCTGCAGGCTGCTGTGCAGGAAGGCCGGATGCGCCCAGGCCGCCACGCCCAATCCCAACGCGGTCAACAGCGCCACACAACCGAAATAGGCCGCAGCGGACAGCCGGCCGGGACCAAAATCCGACATTGCCCCATTAACCCGTCATGCCAGGATTTCGGAGACGATGCGGGCGGGCTTCACGCCGGTGAGCTTCTGGTCCAGCCCCTGGTAGGGATAGCTCAGCTTGTGGTAATCGAAGCCCAGCAGGTAGAGCATGGTGGCGTGCAGGTCGCGCACCTCCACCGGATCGCGCACGATGGAATAGCCCATCTCGTCGGTCTCGCCATGGCTGATGCCGTGCTTGATGCCGCCGCCCGCCATAAACAATGTGAAGCAGGACGGGTGGTGATCGCGCCCGATGAATTCCATTTCTTGGCCGCCGCGATTTTCCCACATGGGCGTGCGGCCGAACTCCCCGCCCCAGATCACCAGCGTATCTTCCAGCAGCCCGCGCTGCTTGAGGTCGGCCAGCAGCGCCGCAGTAGGCTGATCGGTTTCCTTGCAGCGCTTGACCAGGCCGACATTGACGCCCTCGTCCACCGGCGTGCCGTGGGAATCCCAGCCCCAGTGATAAAGCTGGATGAAACGCACGCCGCGCTCGGCCAGCCGCCGGGCCACCAGGCAGTTGTTGGCATAGCTGGTCTTGCCCGGCTCGGCGCCATAGCTTTCCAGCACCTTGGCTGGTTCCTTTTTGATGTCCATGGCGTCGCTGGCTTCCAGCTGCATGCGGAAGGCCATTTCATACTGGGCGATGCGGGTGACGGTTTCGGGATTGCCGAATTCCTTGAAATTCTCGCGATTGATCTCGTCCACCGCATCCAGCACCTGGCGGCGCTCGGGCCGGGTGACGCCTTGCGGGTTTTGCAGGTACAGCACCGGCTCGCCGGCCGAACGGCAGGGAACGCCCTGATAGACGCTCGGCAAAAAGCCCGATCCCCAAAGCGGCTTGCCGGCATTGGCGGTGGTGCCGCCGTTGGAGATCAGCACGATAAAGCCCGGCAGGTTCTGGTTCTCGCTCCCCAACCCATAGGTGATCCAGGATCCCAGCGACGCATGGCCCAAACGCGGATCGCCGGTATGGACCAGAAGCTGCGCCGGGGCATGGTTGAACTGGTCGGTCTTCATCGACTTGATGATGCACAGATCATCCACCTGCTTTTCCAGGTGCGGCAGCCGGTCGGATATCCAGGCGCCGCTCTTGCCCGCCTGGTGAAAGGGAAACATCGGCCCCAGCAGCTTGGGCACGCCCTGGATGAAGGCGAAACGCTTTCCCTGAAGGAAGGATTGCGGGCAGTCATGGCCGTGGAAGCGCTTGAGCACCGGCTTGTAGTCGAACAGGTCGAGCTGGCTGGGCGAGCCGCCCATGTGCAGGTAGATCACCCGCTTGACCTTGGCGCCGAACTGCGGCGGCAACACCGACAGCGGCGTCGCCGGATCGCGCGCGAAATTCAGCGATGCAGGAACGGCATGCGGCGCGGCGGGCGCCGCCATGGCCGAATTCATGAACAAGGCGCCCAGCCCGCCCGCGCCCCAACCGACAAACTGGCGGCGTGTTTGCGCCTGGACTTTCAGATATTCGGCCAACAGCTCGTCGCTTGTGAAATCGGACATGATTACCTCGTCAGCGCCGCATCGAGATTGAACAAAGCGCTCGCCACCGCTTTGGGCGATTGGCCGTAGAGTCTTCGCAGCACCGTCAATTCACCCGGCGACAGGTCGCGCGACAGCACCAACCGCGCACCGTAGTTGAGCCTGCCATCCACGTCCTTGGGTCCTTCCCGGGTCATGCGCTTGGCCAGGGCTTCGGCCGCCTGCTGGAACACCGCATCGTTCAGGGTCACCAGCGCCTGCAGCGGCGTGTTGGTGGGGATGCGGCGCGGAGTGGAAAGCTGGCGGTCGGCGGCGTCGAAGGTGACAAAGCTGGGATAGATCGCGGTGCGCTTGATGAAGGTATAGACGGCGCGGCGATAACGGTCGGCGCCGGTGGAGTCCTTCCAGCGTTCGGGGTTATTGGCTTCGACATTCCACACGCCGTTGGGCTGCTGCGGCATCACCGGCGGGCCGCCCATCTGGGGATTTAGGAGACCGCTGGCTAGCAGCGCCTGGTCGCGGATCATTTCTGCGCTCAACCGCTGCTGCGGGCCGCGCGCCAACAGCCGGTTGCGGGGATCGCGGGTTTGTAATGCGGCGCTGGATTTGCCGCTCTGGCGGTAAGCGGCGCTGGTGACCAGTTCGCGCAGCAGCGCCTTCTGGTTCCAATGCAGATCGTTCTGGAAATGCAGCGCCAGCCAGTCCAGCAGTTCGGGATGACTGGGCATTTCGCCGGCGCTGCCGAAATCTTCCAAGGTCTCGACAATGCCGGTGCCGAACAGCTGCTCCCAGGCGCGGTTCACCGCCACCCGCGCCGTCAAGGGCTGATCCGGCGCGAAGAACCAGCGCGCCAGGGTCAGGCGGTTGCGTGGGCCGCTGGCCGGCAGTTTGGGAAACAGCGCCGGTGTTTCGGCCGGCAAATCCGGACCGACCTGGGTGAGAAAACTGCCGCGCTCGAATTCCAGGGTGGGCCGCCGGTCATAGCCGGGCTGCTCCATCATCACCGGCAAGGCGACGCCGGGGATCTCCTTGAGGCGGTGCTCGATCGCTTCCAGCCTTGCATATTTCCGTTCCAGATCCGGCGCGTTGGCCAGCGCCGTCCAGGCCGGATCGGCCGTGGCCGACACACGCAGTCGCGGCACAGCCGATTGGGCTGCGTTGATCAATTCGCCATGGGTCAGTTGCAGCTTCAGGCTGGCCCCGGCGGCAAGCGCCAGCGGTTTTTCCGGAACCGCCACCACCCATTTGACGACCGACAGGCCGGGATCGGCCATGAAGCCGCTGGTTTGCGCCAGCCGGGGCATCACTGGCCCGGGCTTTGCGGCGTTGCGCAACATGCGGCGGATATTGCCTTCGACATCCGGGATCGAATCCGGCGCCACTAGGCGGAAGGCGACCGGTTCGGCCTTGCCGTCTTTCACCAGCCAAGCATCGATCCGGTTGGCGACAAAGCCCCGTTCCGGATAGTGCCGCGCCTTGGCGGGGTTGCTAGGGGCCACTTCCAAACGTAGTGCCGTCAATTGTGCCGGGCCACCATCAAGCACGAACTCAAACACCGAATTCATCGGCACCGTGCCGGTCTGTTCCGCCATCCCGTCTTTCAACCTGAAGCCGGCGCGCGGCGCTTCGGCCTTGGCCTTCGCCAGGCCGGCGCGCAACTCTTTCTGGTGCTTGGGGTCCTTGTTTTCCGGCAAGGCCATGGCGCGCTCCAGGGCCAGCTCCGCGCTCACCGTGCCGCTGCGAATGGGCATCACCGTCCATTTCGCCCGCGCCTCGGCTTGGCGGCTGGCATCGACCACCGCATTGTGCAGGCTTTCGGCCTCGCGCTGCAGGCTATAGGCCTCGCCCTGGAGCGCCTTGTCGGTCGGCACCTGCAGCACCGGCCAATCATCGGTGAGCGACCGGTCGAAGGCGATGTCGGCGTCGCGCGAGGTGTTGAAGAAGGCCAGGAATTTGTAATATTCGCTGTGCCGGATCGGATCGTACGGGTGCGAATGGCACTGCACGCAATTCATGGTGACGCCATTCAGCACCTGCCAAGTGGTGGAGGCGCGGTCCATCACCGCAGCGAGGCGGTATTCCTCGTCATCGGTGCCGCCTTCGTCATTGGCGGCGGTCTGGCGATGGAAGGCGGTGGCGATGCGGTCATCGAAGCTGGCTTTGGGCAACAAGTCGCCCGCCAACTGCTTGATGACAAACTGGTCGTAGGGAAGATTGCTGTTCAGCGCCCCGATCACCCAGTCGCGATAGTGCCAGACCGGCCGGCTGTGATCCTTTTCAAACCCCTTGGTGTCGCCATAGCGGGCCAGATCCAGCCATAGCGACGCCCAGCGCTCGCCATAGCGCAATGACGCGAGCAGGCGGTCCACCTGTTTCTCGTAAGCGTCCTTGGATGTGTCGGCCAGGAAAGCTGCCTGTTCCTGCGGCGTGGGCGGCAAGCCGGTGATGTCGAGCGACACACGCCGAAGCAGCGCCGGTTTGTCGGCTTCCGGCGATGGCGACAGGCCTTCCTTCTCCAGCCGCGCCAGGATGAAGCGGTCCAGCGGCTGGCGCGCCCAGCCCTGAAGCTTCACGGCGGGCAAGGCTTGCGGCTTGGGTGCGACAAAGGCCCAGTAATTCTCCCAGGCCGCGCCTTCTTCGATCCATTGCTTCAAGAGCGCGATCTGTTCCGGCTGCAGCGGCTTGCCATGCAGCGGCATGCGGGTTTCCGGATCGTTGGACGTCACCCGCGCCATCAGCTCGGAGGCGCGCGGGCTTCCCGGCACCACGATGGGGCGGCCCGACTTGGCCTTGCCCAGCACCTGTTCGCGATAGGAGAAGGAGACACCACCCGCCTGCTTCACCCCGCCGTGGCAGGCCATGCAGTTGGCGTTGAAGATGGGGCGGATGTCGCGGTTGAAGTCGACCTTGTGCGAGTCCGTCGAGGAGTGCAGCGCCATGGTACTGGCGACAACCACCGTGGCGGTCGCAAGCACCGCAACCACGGCCAATGTCACCGGCTTTCCCATGAACTTTCCCTGGACGCCGTCTGTCGCGGCTTCTTTGCTGTATTTTCACCCGCCCGGGTCAAAAAGCAACCAGCGGCGGAAGGAGAAAACCATTGCGGCGCAACATTTTACGCCGACTCGCTCATGTGGCTTGCAGCAGCGCCGCGCGCAGCTTGTTGGCAACGATCACATCCTCGCCGGGCTGCAGCATCCATACGCCCACGATGATGGCGTCCTCGGCGTTGGGCAGGCCCGCCGAGCCGGAGCGCCGCCCGGTGGCCGGGTTGAGCTCGATGGAGGGGGTACCGGCGCGCAGCAGAGCGGAAATCTCCAGCGGCGGGCGGTGTTTGGTCTGGTCGTAGCGGATCAGCAGGTGCGGGATGGCGTTGGCCAGGGGCGGCATGAAGATCTCGTAATTCACCCCCGGAATGTCCTTCAGCCGGGCGGCGATGCGCTCGGCCCGGGCGCGGAACTCCGCCTGCATCCCCTCGTCGGTCTGGGACAGGAACCAGTCTATCGCCGCGACCATGCCGACGATCTGTTCCTTGGCCACCTTCATGCCCCGGCCCACGGTTTCGTCGCGCGGGCTGTTGCTCCAGGTGGCGGCCTCGATCAGGTCCTTGCGGCCCAAGAGCAGCCCCGCATTCTGTGGGCCCCGGATACCCTTGCCGCCCGAGAAGGTGACAAGGTCAAAGCCCATCTGGGTATAGGCCCAGAGGTTGGAGATCGGTGGGACATCGGCGGCGGCATCGTTGAAGCAGGGCACGCCATGGGCGTGGGCCACCCGAACCCAGTCCTCGCGGCTGATCTGGCCGTGTTCGGCGGCATTGAAGAAGTGGCACATCACCGTCTTGGGCGTGAAAGCCGCTTCATACTGTTCCAGCGTTTCCACCTCGACAAAGCGCGTACCGCAATTCCTGATGGCATGGTCATAGCCGTAGCGATGGCCGCGCTGGACGATGACTTCGTTCTTCAAATTTGCGGTGTCCAACGGTAACTGAATAACCGCGGCGCGATTGCCCAAGGTCATGCAGGCGGCGGTGCCCAGCGTAAGCGCCGAGGACGCACCGGCCGTCACCATCGCCGCCTCGCACTTCAGGCGGCTGGCGATGTATTCGCCGGACTTCTGCTGCAGCTCGGCCAGCCGCACCGGACTGGTGGCCGCCAGATCGACCGCCGCGCGTACCTGCGGCGGCATGGTGGAAGCGGTAAGCGCCGTATAGGTGCCCGCCGCATTGATGATATTGGTGACACCCAGCTTGGCGTAATAGTCGGTGGCCGGAACGGCAGCCTCGGCGGCCGGCGCGATGCTGGCGACCCCACCGGCGGCCATCAGGTTGCGGGTCCAGGAAAAGAAGCTGCGGCGTGTTTTTGTCATTTTGTCCCCCGTTGCTTTGATGTTAGTCCGAAGATTGCCTTTGTGCTACGCAAAGCCGCGAGGCTTTTTCAGACCTGCCATGAGCGAACTGACCGATCTTTCCCTCCACGACCTGTCGGCCGGCATCGCCGCACGCCGATTCTCGCCGGTGGATGTGGTAGAGGCTTGCCTCGCCCGCATCGCAGCGCTGGAGCCGCGGCTGCATGCCTTTGTTCATGTCCATGCCGCGGGGGCGCAGCTGGCCGCCGAAGCCGCCGACAAGGCGATCCGCGCCGGGCACGGCTTGGGGCCGCTGCATGGCATTCCGATCGCACTGAAGGACCTGGTGGAGTTCAAGGGCCATGTCACCACCCGTGGCTGCGCGGTGTTGAAGGATCGGGTTTCGACCTACACCGCCACCTTGGCGCAGAAACTGCTGGGCCAAGGCATGATCGTTTTGGGCAAAACCCATACGGTGGAGTTCGCCTATGGCGCCTGGGGCACCAATGAGCATATGGGCACGCCGTGGAATCCCTGGGACATGCAGACCCAGCGCACCCCGGGAGGATCGTCTTCCGGCTCGGCAGTGGCGGTGGCAGCACGCATGGCGCCTTGTGCCATCGGCACCGATACCGGTGGCTCGGTGCGTATTCCCGCGTCCTGGTGCGGCATCACGGGTTTGAAAACGTCAGTGGGCCGCATCAGCACCTATGGTGTCCTGCCACTCAGCCCAACCCTGGATACGCCCGGGCCGTTCGCGCGGAGTGTTGAAGATTGCGCCGTCCTGCTGGAAATACTGGAAGGCTATGACCCGCGTGATCCGTTGACGGCGGCGCTGCCGCCGAGCAATCCGATGCCCACCCTGCGGCGCGGCGTGAAGGGCCTGAAGCTGGCGCGGCTGCCGGATGCCGAGCGCAATGAATTCGATCCCGAGGTGCGGTCGGCGTTCGACCGGTCGTTGAAAGAACTTGAAGCGATGGGCGCGGACATCGTGGAGCTGGCGCCCGGCGGCCGTACCTTGCGCGAAAGCGGCGATCTTGTCGGCCGCATCATCTCCGCCGAAAGCTATCCCGAGCTGGCCGAGTTGGTGGACAGCGATACCCTGCCGCTCGACCAGGCGGTGCGGGCGCGGGTGCGCGCCGGTGCCTCCATTTCCTCGCGCCAGTATCGCGACGTGCTGGCGGCGCGCGAGAAAGCCAAGGTGGAATTTGCCGCCCGCATTGACGGCATTGATGCCGTGCTGACCCCCAGCACCCTGACCCCGGCCATCCCGCTGGATACGGTGGACCAGGCCAGCACCCCGGCCTTCTCCACCCGCTGGGCCAATTATCTCGACCTTTGCGGGCTATCGCTGCCCAACGGGATGACCAAAGGCGGATTGCCGCTGTCGCTGATGATCTCCTGCCGCAGCGGCGACGAAGCCATGGCGCTGCGCATCGGCTGGGCGCTGGAAAGCATCACCGACTGGCAGAAGATGTCGCCTGCGCTTTAGAAGCCGACCTTGTCGCCGCCTTTGAGCGCCAGCATCTGGCGCGCCTCGTCGGGCGTGGCGATGCTGCGGCCCAAGCCTTCGATGATCTGGCGCACCATGCGGACCTGTTCTGCGTTGGACTCCGCCAGCTTGCCCTTGCCCGCCCAGAGCGAGTCTTCCAGACCGACGCGGACATTGCCGCCCATGGCCGCCGCCTGGGCGGCGATGACGAGCTGGTTCTTGCCGGCGCCCAGCACCGACCATTTGTACTGATCGCCGAACAGCCGGTCCGCCGTGCGCTTCATATGCAGCACGTCTTCCGGATGCGGACCGATGCCGCCCAGGATGCCGAACACCGACTGGACGAACAAAGGTGGCCTGACCAGCCCGCGCTCCAGGAAATGCGCCAGGTTGTAGAGATGCGAAATGTCATAGCATTCGAACTCAAAGCGCGTGCCGGCATCGCCCATCTTCTTCAACACGAACTCGATGTCGGCAAAGCTGTTGCGGAACACCAGGTCGCGCGAACCTTCCAGCGCCTCGCGCTCCCAGGAATGCTTGAACTCCTTGAAGCGGTTCAACATGGGGAACAGGCCGAAATTCATCGATCCCATGTTGAGCGAGGCCACTTCGGGCTTGAAATGCTCGGCCGGCTTCACCCGCTCCGCCACCGTCATGTAGGGGGCGCCGCCCGTGGTCAAATTGATCACCGCATTGGTCGCCTGCTTGATTCGCGGCAGGAAGGGCGCGAAGGCTTCCGGTGTCTGGTCGGGCTTGCCGGTCGCAGGGTTCCGGGCGTGCAGGTGCACCATGGCGGCGCCGGCCTCGGCCGCGCCGATGGCGGCCTCGGCAATCTCGTCCGGCGTCACCGGCAGGTATTTCGACATGGACGGAGTATGGATCGCGCCGGTGACGGCGCAGGTGATGATGACCTTGTCACCCAATGACATGCTCAATTCCTTTTTCTACTTGCCGATATCTTTGTCTGCCCGGCGCTTGTGGGCCGCCAGCGCCATCAGCCGCCGGTCGCGCCAGGCCTGGCGTTCCTGCAACTTGTCTTCCGGCAACGCCTTGCGGCGGTCCGCCACGATGGTTTCCAGCACCGGACCATTCCAGTCGGCGCGCCGCTGCATGGAAGCCTGCAGCCGGATATAAATATGTTCATAGCGCTGGCAATAGTCGCGCACCCCGCCCGGGGCATTGAGGTCGATGGTCTCGAACGGTCCCATGAAGGACCAGCGCAGCGCCAGGCCTTCGCGGATACCGACATCGACATCCTCGATACTGGCATAGCCGTCGGCCACCAGCCGAAAGGCTTCTTCCAGCAGCGCGCCCTGCATACGGTTCATCACAAAACCGTCCAGTTCCTGTTTCATGACGATGGGAGCATGGCCGGCGGCGCGCAGGAAGTCCGCCGTGCGCGCCACCACCGCCTTGTCGGTCCAGGGCGCCGGCACCACTTCGGCGGCGGGGATCAGGTAAGGCGGATTGATGGGATGCACCACAAGGCAGCGGTGACGGCCTTTCAATTCCTCGGTGAACTTCGACGGCAGGATGGCCGAGGTGGAACTGGCCAGGATCGTGTCAGGCCCCGCCAGCGCATCCAGCCGCGCAAACATATCTTTTTTGATGTCCACGACCTCGGGCGTATTTTCCTGGACATAGGCGGCGTCTTCCATGGCCTCTTCCAAAGTCCCAACAGCGCGCATGCGTCCCAGCACGGCCTTGGGCGACAGGCCGTTCAGCAGATCATTGGCTTCCAGGTCTGGCAGGACGCCTTCGATATAGCTCAGCGCGTTGGCGCCGGCGGCGGAATCATTGTCCCACAAGGCGATGTCATGCCCGGCACGGGCAAAACTGATGGCCCAGGCGCGGCCGATAAAACCCGACCCGATAATCGCTACGCTACTCATGCTTCCTCACTTGTACTGATTATTGCCTTATTGGCGCGGCGCATTCTTGGCCTGGCCGGACAGCAGGTCTTCGATGCTGAACATCCGGCCATTGGCGATGACGCGCTTCACTTTATGGGCATTACCGATATTTTCCAGCGGGTTGCCCTCCACCAGCACAATATCGGCCAACTTGCCCGGCGCAATCACGCCCGCATCCAGCTGCAGGAAATCCGCCGGCACGGCGGTGGCGGCGCGCAGCGCCTCGTACGGTGTCATGCCGAACCGGACATAGGCCGCCAGTTCCGAATGCATGTACATCGGTCCCGGCTGGTCGGTGCCGGCGACGATGCGGCCGCCGGCATGCAGCACATCGATGATCAGCTTGCCGGTACCGGAAATATCCGGCGCCGGCTGCGGCCCCAATATCTGGTTCTTCAGCCAGGGCGGATCCAGCGCCAGACGCGGGTCATCGCGCATCGCCGGTTCATCGGCCAGCAACAGCCGCATACTGGAGAACAGGGTGGGCGTCATGGTCATATGCGCAGCGCCCAGAATGCTGAACACGTCTTTATAGCTGCGCCCCAATGTCATCTTGGGCGAATAGCCGCGCCGCGAAGTTCCCTCGGTATGCTCCATGCTGTCGATGCCGCTGAAGGCCGAGGGATAGCCTTCATGGCTGGAGGACGGCACCCCGATGCTGTGGCCAAATTCCACAATATGGCGCTGCTGAATGTCGGGCATGCGGACATAGCTTTTCAGCATGTCGAAACCCAGGATTCGGGCGCGCTCCAGTTCCATCGCCAGATGGGCGTTGGAGGAGATGGCGATGCCCATCTTGTAATAGACCCGCTGCCATTCCATCAGATGGCCGGTGTCGTAGATGCGGGGCGATACGCGGATGCCGGCGTCGGAGGCTTCACGGTCTTCCACCGCTTCATACGGAAGGCCGCCGGGACTGCGCACCGTGGTCACGCCATAGGCGAGGAACTCGCGGCCCTGCTGCTCGCCGGAGTCGCTCTGGCGGTGGGAATGGAAATCAATCAGCCCGGGCATGGCGGTGAGCTGCGGCGCCTCGATGGCCGCGCGGCCCGCGACATGCGGCGCGACGGCGGTGATGCGATTGCCGTCGATCACGATGTCCATGTCGCTGCGGGCGGTTTTGGACACCCCGTCCACCAGCTTGCCGACATGCACGACAAGATGCGTCTTGGGCACATTGACGTGGTACGTCAGGTTCAGCGGCACGGTCTGGACATCGCCGGTCTCGCTGTCCAGCAGCCGCAGCTTGTCGTTGGACTGGTAGAGGACATGACGGCTGTCGCCGGCCCAGCTCGGGGCATAGGCGATCTCGGTGGTGATGCGGCGGGGCGCGCCCAAGGGCTCGCCCGCGGCTGACACTGGGAACACGGACAAATAGCCTTCATACACGGCCAGCATGCGGGTGCCGCCCGGCGACCAGACCGGGCCGTTCCAACCGCGGCTGTCGATAGAAAGGTTCGGCACCGGCGCATACCATTTGTCGTCGCTGGCCGTGGCGGGGCCTGTCGAGGACATGGACAGAAGCTGGTTGGTGCCTTCGCGGTACTTGGCCGAATAGGGCGACACCATTGCCACCATCACGCGCTTGCCGTCGGGCGACCAGGTGGGCGCGCCGGGCGCAAAAATCGAGTCATGGATCTTGGTGATGGCGCCGGTGTCGACGTCGATCACCGCGATGCTGGAGCGCCGCCACATGCCATCCACGTCCAGGAAGGCGATGCGCTTGCCGTCCGGCGAAAAGGTGGGCGAGATCGGCTGGGTTGACAGGTGGGTGATCTGGCGCTCGCTGCCGCTGCGCATGTCGCGCAGCCATAGCTGCAGCAAGCCGCCCGCCTTGTCGGAGGTATAGACCAGTCCATTGCCGTCCGGTGACCAGGCCGGGTCGGTGTCGTAAGCGGCGTCATGGGTCAGGTTCCTGGGCGTCCCGCCCGTCACCGGCATCACATAGATATCGCCCAGGGCGGCAAAGGCGATGAACTTGCCGTCCGGCGACAGCATGGGGCGCACGATGCCCAGCGCCTTGCGCGGCGCCTGGCTGGTGAAATCGCGCTTCTTGCGGACATAGGTGCCGTTGACCGGCGTAACCTCCAGGGTCGCCGTGAAGGGAATTGTCTGGATGCTGCCGCTGAGATCGCGTTTCCGTATCTTGCCGTCGGAGACATAGAAGAACTCGTTGCGCGACAGGAAGCTGGGCTGGAAGGGAAAGACATGCTCGTCGCCGGTGAGGTTGCGGCCATTGACCTCCAGCCAGCCCTTGGCGCCGTCGACGCCATGGGCGACCACCTCGCCGCCCCAACTTGCCGCATCAATGTGCGCTGTGGTGGCCACCAGCCGGCGTTCCTCGCCACCTGTGGAGTCCACCGCATAGACGTTCCTGCCGGCATCGCGGGTGGAGACGAACGAAATCTGCCGGTCGTCGGGCGACCAGCTCGGCATGGTGTCTTCGGCCGGGTTGCGCGTGAGCTGGCGGATGGCGCCGCTCTTCAGGTCCAGCACGAAGATGTTGATGTCGCTGCCCAGTGGGCTGCCGCGATCCGACGAGAAGGCGATCTCTGCGCCGTCATGGCTGAACACCGGCTCGCGATCGTCGAAGGCGCCTTGCGTCAACTGGTGCTGGTTGGTGCCGTCGGGATTGATCGCCCACAAGTCATAGCCGCCGTCGCGATAGGCGAAGAAGGCGATGGTTTTGCCGTCTGGCGACCAGACCGGCTGGCGCGCGTCGTTGAACACATCGGTGATACGCTTTGCCGCTCCGCCGCTGGCCGGCAGTACCCAGATGCTGCCCTGCAGGTCCATGGCCAGCATCTGGCCGTCGGGCGACACCGACGCCGACATCGACGTGCCTTCGTCCACCGTGACCGAGACAGGCCTGGACTCGTTCAAGGGTGGCGCACCAACGGCGCTGCCGGCCAGGCAGAGAAAAGCTGCCAGCGCGATCAGGTTGCGTTTCATGAAACTGCCCCTCTCAGGACTTCAATCGGTAAGCGATGAAGCCGTCACCCACGCCCGTGCCGAAGCTCCCCTGCCCCCCGGCCGCGATCAGCACATACTGCTTACCGTCGCGTCCCAGATAAGTCATCGGGTTGGCATGGCCGCCCGCCGGCAGTTTCACTTCCCATAGTGTCTTGCCGGTCGCTTCATCGATGGCGCGGAAATACTGGTCCTGGGTCGCGCCGATGAAGATCACCCCGCCCGCCGTGACCATCGAGCCGCCGATATTGGGCGCGCCTAACCGCAGCGGCAGGCCCAACGCCATGCCGAAGGGTCCACTGTTAGCGGCATTGCCCAAGGTGCGCTGCCAGATCACCTTCCGGGTCTTGAGGTCCACCGCCGTCAGGAAGCCGTAAGGCGGTTGCTGGCAGGGAATGCCCAGTTTCGGGGTCATGAAGCCTTCAAAGTGCAGGCCATAGGGCGTGCCTTCCATGGCGGCGCCGCGATAGGGCGATTTCCCCGCGCCCTTGGCGCGCGGATCGCGGGTGGTGAACAGGTTTTCGCGGTCGGCCTGTTCGCGCGAGATCAATTCGTCCCAGTCCGCCATCAGGTTGGAATTGACCACCAGCACGCCGCGGCCCTCGTCCACGGAGGCGCTGCCCCAATCGATGCCGCCCAATTCGCCGGGCGTGCGCACCGACGATCCGAAGCGCAAGGGCGTGAACATGCCGTGATAGGTGGCCTGGCGGAAGCGGATGCGGCAATAAAGCTGATCGAAGGGCGTCATGCCCCACATGTCTTTTTCGGTCAGGTCCGTGCCGATGAATTGGGGCATTCCTGTCGAATAGGGCTGGGTGCGCGACCAGCGTTCGCCCGGAATGGTAGAGGCGGGAACAGGCTTCTCCTCGACTTTGGTAAGCGGCTTGCCGGTACGCCGGTCCAGCACAAAGAGTTGCCCCGTCTTGGTGGGCTGGATCAGGGCCGGTGTCGTGCCATTTGCTGTCGGGAAATCCGCCAGCACCGGCTGGGCCGCCAGGTCATAATCCCACAGATCGTGATGCACCGCCTGGAAGGTCCAGCGCACCGTGCCGGTGTCGGCTTCCAGCGCCACCACCGCGACCGAGAAACGATCATTCTCCGGCGTGCGTTGCAGGCCCCAATAGTCCGGACTGCCATTGCCCATCGGCAGATAGACCAAGCCCAATTCCTCATCACCGCTGAACGGCGGCCAGCTGTTGGGCGTGGAAGCGGTGTAGGTCTGGCCCGGCGCCAGCGGGGCATGGTCGTTGGGCTTGCCGGGATCGAACACCCATTTCAACACGCCTGTCACCGCATCATAGCCGCGGATCACGCCCGGCGGCACGCGGGTGGAAGCGTTGTCGATTATATAGGACCCGATCACCGCCGTGCCATGCACGATGGCGGGCGGCGAGGTCGGGTTGATCCAGCCGCGGGTGGCGGGCTCCAGCCCCTCGCCTTCGGAAAGATCGACCGAGCCGTCCTTGCCGAAACCGCGGCAGGAGGCACCCGTCTTGGCGTCGACCGCGATCAGCTTGTTGTCGACCGTACCGACCAAAAGGCGGGTGGGACATTCGCTGACACCAGTGGGGGCGCGGAAGAAGCTGACCCCGCGGCAGACACCACGGCCGCCGGCCGACATGTCGATCTTGGTGTCATGGCGCCAGATCTCTTTGCCGGTCACCGGGTCCAGCGCAAAGATGGCGCTGTGCGGCGTGCAGCCATACAGCATGCCGTCCACCATCAGGGGCGTGGTCTCGATCTGATGGGCCGAATGGCTGTCGGCCGACTGCAAGCCGGCATGATAGGTCCAGGCCTCTTCCAGCTTGTCTGCATTGGCCGGCGTGATCTGGGCCAGCGGCGAATAGCGCGTGGCATGCGCCCCGCCACCCCAATGGGTCCATTCTCCGGACGCGGCAGCCGGTGTCGTGGAAGCGGCAAGCGCGGCCGCCGGTGGAGCGGCACGCGATGTGACGGCAACCGCCCCGGCAATAACCAGCAGCGCCACAAAGCCGGCAAGCGCCACCCGCTTGGCGCCCTGCCCCAGCATCAGCAGCCACAGGGCTGCGACCGCCAGAAAGACCAGCCGCGGCATCAGGGCCCAGCCGTCCAGCCCAACTTCCCACAGCGACCAGAAGATACTGCCCAGGAACACCAGCCAGAACAGGGTAGCGCCGAAGGGATGGTCCCGCAGCACCAGCCAGGCCGACACCAGGATCAGCACCCCGGCGATAACGTAATAAAGCGAGCCGCCCAGCGAGGCCAGGTAAAGACCCGGCAGCGCCATCCCCAAACCGGTCAGGAGGAGAAGAAGAAAGGAAAGTATCCGCATGTTGCCCCGCGGTGTGTGAAACCCCAAGGCACAGGGTTAGCATAGACGGGCGGGATTTCCGACTCCTGCGGATCAGGCCGCGGCGCGCAATTCCGCCGTCAGGCCCTTGGTGAAGTCCTGGAAGATGGTGATCAGCTCTTCCACATCGACATGCTTGGGGGCGCCGGTCGGAAAGCGGTATTGCCAGAAGCTGATGATATGTTGCATCGCCCCCATCTTCTCGCCGATTTCCAGGAACAGCTTGGGCGCGCCCAAGAGAAAATCCCGGAAAAGCTTGGGGTTCTTCTCGTCGATCATGTCATCATAGGCCTTGTCAGAGACGGCTATGATGCGGCGGATCTCGCTGCTGGTGGTCTTGGCGCCATGCAGGATCAGGCTTTTGCATTCCTCCAGGATGGCCCGTTCGTCGCCGATCAGCTTGCCGGCCGGCCGGATGGTCTTGATGTCGCGCAAGGCCCGGATCAGGTGCGGCCAGAATTGCTCCAGGCACCATTTGTAATAGATGAAGCCGCGCCAGCTGAACACGCCTTCGCTGAACTCGTCGGGACCCAGGTTGGGGCTGGCGCGCAGCGGTTCCAGCTTTTCGTTGACTTCGCTGGACAGAAGCGCGGCCACCATGCGGCCGGTAGAGGTGCTGCTGTTGCCGCCCTGGCCGCCGGCCAGCGCTGTCAGCCGGCTGACTTCCTGCGCAGCATAATCATACATGCGCTTCTGGTCCGCGGCGGAAATATCGAAATAGCTGGAATCGGGTTCGAAATCGTAGGTCCGCCGATGCTCGCGCAGCAGGAAGGGATCGAGCGACGGTACGGCATCGATCAGGCGCATGACTTCGACGTCGCGCTTCATGTCGTCCAGGTCGCGATAATTGCCGACTTCCTTGAGCAGGCCTTCAAAGCCCCGCTGGCCGATGAACAGGGACTGGCCGCCGGCGCCCAGGTCGGTGCGCTGGAAGGGGATGATGATCTTGGTCGCCTGCACCCGGCGAGCATGGAAGAAATCCATCTCGTCGGGGCGGAGCCGGTGCTTGAGGATGATGGCGCCGTTGATGATCTTGGAGTTGAACAGCGGCGCGTTGCGATAGTTGGGATTTTCCGCATTGGCGGCGCCGATCGCCACTAGGTTCAGGACGCGGTTCGACGAGGCGCCACTGAGCGCGCTGAGACAGCGGACGGAATGGTCAGCGGACATCGGAAGCGGCGCCCGGAATGGGACGCTGCAGGAACTGGACGCCGATGCAGTCGTCGAAATGGCGAATCACCCAACCCTTGGTCGCGCCCACCTCGATGATTTCTCCGATCGGAGGATGCACCTTGGTCCGCAGCGACACGCCCTGCAGGGAAATATCGATCAGTTCGCAAGGAACGACACTGCCATTGGTGCGGGTGAAATGGTCGATAGGGGCGCGCGGCGAGCTGCGCTGGAAACGGCGCAGGCGGGTAATGCCCAGCAGACCCTCTTTCACATAGCTGTCCAGGTCTTCCTGGAGCCGCTTGCGCTTGGCGTCCTTGCAGACAAAGCGCAGGCCCAGCTCGCCCTTGATGTAACGGGTGGCCACGCCTTCAAAGCGGCCGAAGCCGTTGACATAAAGGACGACGAAGGTGTTGAGCGGCGGCGGTTCGGCGCAATAGATGCCCGCGCCGCCGGCCGACAGGTCCACGATCAGGCAATCCAAGGTGATTTCCTCGGCGGGCACGAAAAGCTTGCCCTCCAGACGAAGCTTGATGCGTTCGTCGGCGCGTTGTTCCGAACCCAAGCCGGATGCCAAATCCGGCGCCTTTTGCGCGGTTATGGTCATGTCTTACTTCCCACCATTCGAGCCGCTTTTGCGGCTTCGATATGCAGGCAGGTTAGCCAATAAATGTTAAGTTCCAGTGTAGGATTGCGTACAGAGGACTTCCGGTCTCACTATGCAAAACAGGCACTGCGGAAAAAACACGATTAATGAATTGTAGTCCGAACATAACAGCAAGCGCTGATGCTAACCGCGTGCATTATTTGATCTTGCCCCGCGCCGCGACTTTCCACACCGCTTCGATCTTGCCGCCGCGCAGGGCGACGATCTCTTCGTGCAGGTGAATGGTGGTGTCGGTATAGCCCGGAACGAACTGCACATGATCGCCGATGCGGGGGGTGGCGCTGGGCGCTTCCAGTTCCAATTGCGTGTGTTCTGCCGACAGCTTGATCGATGCAAGCGGGGGCACATCCAGGGCGCGGGGCATGCCGGCGTCCCAGCTCATGGCCTTGCGGCCGGCATCCACCACCACACGGGTGGGATTGGGGCGGCTGGTGACCGTGGTCAGGATGGTCAGCGATTGCGGCAGGGTGACGCCGAAATGCAGGCGGTAATGCTCGTCATTGAAAATGGCGCCGCCGATCTGCACTTCGGTGACACCAGGCTGCTGCATGCAATAAAGCAAGGTGCCGGTGCCGCCGGCGCTGACGATCGAAACATCATGTCCGGCCGCACGGCAGGCATCGGCGCTGGCGGTCAACATGCCAATCGCCTCCGCCGTGGTCTTCTCTTTCATCGCCGGATCGGCAATCGCGGCGGCATGGACTTCCCAGCTCATCACCCCGCAAAAGCGCAGGTTCGGGTGACGTGCGATCTCGCCCGCCAAAGCCACCACCGGCGCGCCCGGCTCTACCCCGGCGCGGTTCATGCCGGTATTGACCTCGATCACCACCCGCAATTTTTTGCCGCCCGCCGCCAAGGCCGCGACATTTTCCGCGGCGTCCACCGAGACGATGACATCGGCGCGATCCAGCAGTTTCATCAGCCGCGCGATCTTCAGCGGCCCGACGATCTGGTTGGCGATCAATATGTCCTTGATGCCGGCATCGGCCAGCACTTCGGCCTCGCCCAGCTTGGCGCAGGTGATGCCGATGGCGCCCGCCGCGATCTGCGCCTTCGCGATCTCGATGGTCTTGTGGCTCTTGGAATGGGGCCGCCAGTTGACGCCGAACTCGCGGCAGCGCGCCGCGATAAAGGCGATATTCGCCTCCATCTTGTCCAGGTCCAGCAGCAGCGCCGGGGTGTCGATCGCGTCCAGGCTCATTCGGCCGCTCTCCGCGCCAGGCGCAAGCGTTCGGTCCCCGCCACATCCAGCGCGCCGTCGGCGCTTATCGCCACGCCATAATCGCGGGCGGCGCTTTGGCGCGACACTTTCTCGTCCAGCACGTCTTGCCACACCAGTTCCGGCGCGCGGGCATAAGCATCGCCCCAGCCCCCGCCGCCGGCCAGTTCGGCACGATAGGATTCGCCGCGCTTGAAGGTGCGCATGAATTTTCCCGGCAAGGCGCTGCGCTTGCCATCCACATCGCGCAACACATTGCCGGCATTGGCGCCGGGATTGCCGCCTTTGAGGCCATAAGGCTGGAATTTCTGGCGGTCGCTGCGGACCTGCAGCACCGCCTCCTCCACCTGGGTCAGACGGTATTCGCGCACCATACCCAGCCCGCCACGATATTTGCCGGCGCCGCAGCTATCCTGCCGAAAGCCATATTCCTCGATGCGGATGGGTTGCTCGCGTTCCACGATTTCCACCGGGGTGTTGGAGTAATTCACCGCCAGGGACGACAAGGCGTCGATGGCATCCTTGTTGGGCCGCCCGCCCCAGGTGCCGAACAGAAATTCCAGCAGCACAAAGGGCCGTCCTTCCGCACGATAGCCGGCAATGGTAACGCCGAAATCGCCCTGCGCGCCGCACGCGAAAACTTTATCCGGCAACATGCGCGCGAGTGCGCCCCAGACCGCCTCGGTCACCCTCATGGAGGTAAGGCCGCGCGCCGCCACCGGCGCCGGCGAGATGGGATTGACGATGGACCCGGCCTCCGCGATCACCGTGATCGGCCGCATGAAGCCGGAATTGGTCGGCAGGTTCGGATCCATCACCGAGCGCAAGCAGGCGTAAACGCTGGACTGGGTCATGGCGATGGGCAGGTTGATCGAGCCCTTTACCTGGCGCGAGGTGCCGGTGAAATCCACAGTAATGTCGCTGCCGCTTTTGATCACCTTGGCGAAGATGCGGATGGCATCTTCGCTGAACCCGTCATCGTCCAGAAAATCCTCGAACTCCCAGGTGCCGTCGGGGAAAGCGGCCAGTTCGGCGCGGGTCAGGGTTTCGGAATAATCCAACAAGGTCGACATGTCGGCGACAATCGCGTCGGCACCATGCTTGGCCGCCAAGGCGATCAAGGCGCGCTCGCCGCGGGTGCAAGCGGCGATAGTGGCCTGCACGTCGCCGATCACGGTTTCGGGCACCCGCACATTCAGGCGCAGGATGTCGAAGAAGGTGTCGTCCGGCTTGCCCTGGGCGATGATGCGCAGAGGCGGGATACGCAGGCCTTCCTGGAATATCTCGGTATTGTCGCAGGCATTGCCGCCGGCGACGCGTCCGCCGATATCAGTCTGATGGCCGATGGCAGCGGCATAAGCCAGGAGGCGCCCTTCAAAGAAGATCGGCTTGAAGACAAAGATGTCCGGCAGGTGCAGGCCATTGCCCAGATAGGGATCATTCAGGGCAAAGACGTCGCCGGGATGGATCTGTCCGGCGAATTTCTCCAGCACGGCGCTTAAGGTGGGCGGAAACGAGCCCATATGCACCGGCAGGCACAGGCCCTGCGCGATCAGGTTGCCTTGCGGGTCCAGCAAGCCGGTGGAGAAATCCATCGCCTCCTTGATCACCGAGGACCGGGCGGTGCGAATAACGGTGGCCGCCATCTCGTCGGCAATGGCCGCGAAGGCGTTCTTCATCAATTCCAGGCGGATCGCGTCCTTGGCCATCAGGCTTTTCCGTTCAGGCGAATGCGCACCGTGCCCCGCGCGACATGCACCTGGGCGTCCGGCGGAACGATGATGGTGGTGTCATATTCCTCCACGATCAGCGGGCCTTTTTGCGGCGCCTGGGTCAGGTCATGGCGGCGGATCACCCTGGTGGTCACCCAGCCGGTTTCAGGGCCGAAATAGACCGGCCGCTCCAAGGATTCCGTGGCAGTGGCTTTGCGCCGCAGCGCCGCCGGTGTCGGCAGATGCTCCTGGCGTTCCAGGCTGCGGGCGCGCAAGCGCAGATTGACGATCTGCACCCGCTCGGTGCGGTTGCAATAGCCGTAGGTGCGCTCATGTCCGACATGGAATTGTTCGGCGGCGGCCGCCAGGGCGGCAGGAGTCAGAACAGACTCTTTCACGGCGATGCCCAGTTCCGAACTCTGGCCGGCATAGCGCAACTCCAGGGTGAATTGCAGTTCGCTGCGATCCAGCGCCACGCCCTCGCCCGTCATCAGGACGCGCGCGTCCTCAAACAGTTGTTCGGCCCTCGCGTTCAACGCGGCGCAATCGGCCTTGTCGATGTCGTACCAGCACACCGCCACCAGCCGATGCTGGATGCGCGCGAACAACAGCCCCAGCGCGCTGAACACGCCGGAGGCCGGCGGAATGATGATCTCCGAAATGCCCGCATGCGCGGCCAGGGTGGCGCCATGCACCGCGCCATTGCCGCCGAACGCCACCATGGCGAAATCGCCCGGCGAACGGCCGATCTCGCTGGACACCGCCTGGATGGCGCGGATCATGGCAGCATCGGCCACCGCATGGATGCCCCAGGCCGCTTCGTGCAGCGCCAGGCCCAGCGGTCCAGCGACATGTTCTTGGATCGCCGCCTTGGCGGCGCTGGCATTGATCGGCATGCCGCCATCCAGCAGATGCGACGGATTGAGAAAGCCCAGCACCACATTGGCGTCGGTCACGGTGGGACGGGTGCCGCCCAGCCCGTAACAGGCTGGCCCCGGCGCTGCGCCGGCGCTGTCGGGGCCGACGCGCAGCGCGCCGCCCTTGTCGATCCAGGCCAGGCTGCCGCCGCCCGCGCCGATTTCGGCCAGATCGATGGTCGGCGACCGCACCAGATAACCGCCGCCGCCCAAAAGCCGCTGGCCGGCATTGATGCGGGCGCCCACTTCCATCTCGTCGGTCAGGCACGGCTCGCCGCCCTCGATCAGGCAGGCCTTGGCGGTGGTGCCGCCCATGTCAAAGGCGATGATATTGGCCTCGCCCAGGAATTCGCCCAGCGCCGCCGCGCCGATGGCCCCGGCCGCGGGGCCGGATTCCACGCAGCGGGCGGGAAAAGCGCGCGCGATATCGGCCTTGGCGATGCCGCCGGAGGATTGCATCACCATCAGCGGGGCGCGGATGCCGATGCCGGCAATGCCCTCCTCCACCGAGGCGAGATAGCTGTCCACCACCGGCTTAACAAAGGCATTCACCACCGTGGTGCTGGTGCGCTCATATTCGCGGATTTCCGGCATCACCTGATGGGAGGCGGAAATGGACAGGCCCGGCGCATGCCGCGCTACCAAGTCCATCACCGCGCGCTCATGTTCGGGATTGAGATAGGAATGCAAAAGGCAGATGGCCACCGAATCCACGTCCTGGCCGCGCATCTTCTCCAGCGCGGCGATCACCGAGGCGGGATCGAGCTGTGTCACCACCGCGCCATCGGCGCCCATGCGTTCCGTAATCTCGAAGCGAAGCCGGCGCGGCACCAGCGGCCGCGGCTTGTCCCAGTCCATATTGTAGAGCTGGGGCATGCGCAGGCGGGCGATTTCCAGCACGTCGCGGAAACCGGCGGTGGTCAGCAGCGCCACCTTGGCGCCCTTGCCGGTCAACAGCGCGTTGGTCGCCACGGTGAAGGCATGGACCAGGCTGCCCACGGCGCCCGGTTCGATGGCGCCGTCCGCAAACAGGCGCGCCAGCCCATCGGCGATAGCCCGGGAATAGTCGTCCGGCGTGGATAAGAGCTTCAGGGTACGGGCCGAACCATTCGAGCCGGACACAACCAAATCCGTGAATGTGCCGCCCACATCGATGGCGATTCGATGGGCTCCGATGGTCATGTGTCTGGTGGCTACCCCTGTTTGCGCAAGTGTGTCGGACTTGCGCGGACCGGTCAAACCACATTGTCCGCCTACGGTCGAAAATCACCAGATATTCTTCTGCGATATCAGTGGATTATTGACGCAGCCTGCCGCCATGCATTAACGCCGCAAGGCCGCCACGGCACCCCTTTGCGGATGGAAAATCTGGGATACCCTCTGCGCCGTTCGGGGAGACAATAATGAAAAAGACATATCGCCTTGCTTTGGGTGTTGCCGCCGCTTGCGGCTTGGCGGTACCCGCCCTCAGCCAGACCGGTGTCGTGGACCAGACCGAGCTGCAGCAGATCATGGCCCAGCATCCGGAATGGGCGAAGTGGCTGGCCGACCCCAAGCTGGCCTCGCTGACCCTGGCCGGTCCCCAGATGCCCAATTCGCAATGGCGCGCCGATGACATTCGCCGCCCGCAGCCGCCAAAGATCGAAACCGGCACCGCCTGCAGCGCCGCCCCGCCCAGCGATGCCGATGTGCTGTTCGACGGCAAGAACCTCAGCAAATGGACCGGCGACCATGTCGAGGAATGGACCCTGAAGAACGGCGTCGTGACCACCGGGGCGCGGGTCTATAATTTCCTCAAGACCAAGCAGTCCTATGGCGACTCGCAGATCCACGTCGAATTCCGCGAACCGGCCCAGCCCAACCCGCCGCTCAATCCGCAGTATCACGGCAACAGCGGCGTCTTCCCCATGGGCCTGTACGAAGTGCAGATCCTGGACGGCACCAACAACCAGACCTATGCCGACGGCATGGTGGGCGCGATCTATACCCAGAGCCCGCCGCTGGTGAATGCCGGCCGGCCGCCCGGTGTCTGGCAATGCTACGACATTACATTTCACGCACCGCGTTTTACCGGCACCACGGTGACGGATCCGGCGCGCATGACGGTGATGCTGAACGGCGTGCTGGTGCAGGACAATACCGTGCTGATCGGCGCCACGGTGCACGGCAAAGTCGCCACCTATACGCCGCATGCGGCCGAACTGCCGCTGGCGCTGCAGGACCATGGCAATCCCGACAGCCATGTCTCGTTCCGCAATATCTGGATCCGTCGTCTCAGCCGCTGACGGGCTTGAGACCCAGCTTGGTGAGGGCGGCGTTGAGATGCGCCAGCGCTTCCGGCGTGGGCCCAGGAAACATGCCCGGGGTGGGATTGTTGCCCTTGTAGCCGATGTCGGCGATGCCTTCGGGCTGGGAATAGAAGCCCGCCAGCATCAAGCCGCGCAGGCGGACAAAGAATTGCGCCGGGCGGCGATAGTCCGGCGTCACCTTGGCGCGATAGGCGACAAGATCGAAAATCGCGCGCCGCTGGGTATCATCCGCCTGGGCAAAGGTCTTGCCGAAGCGTTGGTTGCTCTCGGCATCCAGCCAGGCGAGGCCCGACAGGATCAGGCGGCGATCGGCTTGTTGCAGGGGATAGGGCGCGCTGACCCATTCATCCAGGAAGGCATCGAGGTGCAACGCCGAGCCGGACGGCGAATGGGCATCGGCCGGCAGCATCAGGTCGGCGGCGATGCGCAGCACCTCGCGCTGCCGCGGCTCCAGCGTCAGCGGCCAGGGAATGACAGGCTTGTTGAGATTGGGATCATAGCCATAGCCGGGCGCGGTGATGGGCGGCGGCGTCAGGTCTTTCCATAGCGAAACAGGCGTAGCGGGCGCCGGTGCGGGCGGCGGCGCCATGGAATTGTGTGGTGCGGCTGTGGCGCAACCTTCCATCGCCAGCGCACCGGCGGAAGCGGCGGCAAACCAGGCCAGGGTGACGCGGCGGGAAACCTCGCTCATAACTCGCCCTTCTTCATGCGCTGCGCCAGATGAGCGGAGTTGCGCATCGACAGCGCCAGAATGGTCAAGGTCGGATTCTTGTGCGCGTTCGAGGTGAAGACGCTGCCGTCGGCGATCACCAGATTGTCGATGTCCCAGCTCTTGCCGAAACTGTCGGTAACCGAATTGGACGCCTTGTCACCCATGCGGGTGGTGCCCAGTTCATGGATGATGAAGCCGCCATCGGCGATGGCCTTTTCCGGCGGCAAGTCTGGCGTGGTGACGGTGCCGCCCAGGCGTTGGATCATTTCCCTGGCGGTCTTGATGCCATGGGCGATCTGGCGGATTTCATGCTGCGACCATTTCCAGTGGAAGCGCAGCACGGGCATGCCGACCTTGTCCTTCACCACCGGGTCCAACTCGCAATAGGAATCCTTGTTGGGGATCATCTCGCCGCGCACGGTGTAGGAGAGCTGGGCGCCGTAATAGCGGCGCGCATCCTCCTTGAGCGACAGGCCGTAACCGTCTTCCATGCCGCCCAGCGGCAGCCCTGCCCCCGGCATGTTGAAGCGGCCGCCGATCTCGTAATGATAGCCGCGCGGGAAATCGAGCTTGCCCGCTGCCTGCTCTTTATACAGCCAGAACGGGATGTAGAGATGGGCCACATCCATGCCGTCTTCATTGTAGCGGGGACGGCCTTCCAGCGCGGGAATATGGCCGGCGATGTTTGTGCCGGTGGTATCAAGCAGGTTCTTGCCGACTTCACCGCTGGAATTGGCGAGGCCGCCGTCTTTCGAATTCAGCAGGATCTTGGCGGTGTCGCAGGCGCTGGCCGCCAGCACCACCACCCGCGCCTTGATGAAATGCGAGACGCCGTCCTTGTCGAAATACTCCACGCCCCTCGCCTTGCCGCGCGCGTCGGTCAAGACGCGGGCAACGGTGGCGTTGGTGGTGATGCGCAGCTTGCCCGTTCCCATCGCCATGGGCAGCAAGGAGGTGGTGGTCTGGAACGCCGCCCCGATGCCGCAGCCGCGGCCGCACGGCGAGGCATTGAAACAGGCTTCGCGCGGGGCATGGGGATGATCGATGGCGCGCGACAGCACGGCATAACGCGACGGCACGCACGGAATGCCCAAATCGTTGGCAGCCGCCTGGATCATCAACTCGGTGGCGCGGGGCTTGGGCGACGGCAACAGCACGCCTGGTGAGGAGTCCGGATGGTTTTCCAGCCCGACATTGGTGCCGATCACCCCGACCAGCTTTTCGGTGCGGTCATACCAGGGCGCCATGTCGGCATAGGAGATGGGCCAGTCCATGCCCAGCCCGTCGCGGCTGAAGGGCTTGAAGTCATAGGGCCCGAAGCGCGGCGAATGACGGCCCCAATGGTTGGTGCGCCCGCCCAGCATGCGCGAACGCCACCAGCGGAAGACCGAACCGGGCGCGCTGGTATAGGGCTCGCCCGGCACGCTCCAGCCGCCATTCACGGTGGCGTCGTAATAGCCGAAATCCTTTTCCGGGGTCGGCGCGGCGCGCAGCGGCGCTTCATGGTTCCATTTCAGCATGGCGCTGTCGGACATGGGGTCGTAATCGCGCCCCGCTTCCAGCACCAGGGTCTTGATGCCGGCGCGGGTCAGGACATAGGCGGCCATGCCGCCGCCGGCGCCGGATCCCACGATCACGACGTCCGGCTCAAACTCCCGATGTGATTTCGCAGCCATCTATTTCGGCGCGTCCGGCAGGGCGAAGACATAGAGCGCCTGGCCATAGAGCGGCCGATGCACTTCGGTCAGCATGGTGGAGGGTTTCGCTTCCGGGCTGCCGCCGCCAAGGCCCGTGGTCACGGCGATATACTGCTTGCCGTCTACACTGAAGCTGACGGGATAGCCCTTCACCGTGGTGCCCAGGCGCGAGGTCCACAGGGTCTTGCCGGTCTTGACGTCCACGGCGCGGAACACGCGGTCGAAGTCGCCCACGAACGCCACGCCGCCGGCGGTGGACAGCACGCCGGTGAGGAACGGCGCGCGCTGCTGGAACGACCAGAGCGGCTTCATGTCGGCGGTGCGATAGGCCGACAGGCGGCCCATATTGCCGTCGCTGCCCGGCATTTCGAAGTATGCCTGCGAACCGTTGCCCAGCATCATCACGCAGCTCTGCGACAGAGGCAGGATGATGGTGTCATTGGCCTGGTTGTAGCTGGTGGCCTGCCAGTCATGCCCGCCTTCCGGGCCCGGGCAGGATGACAGCCACTGGTCGACCTTCTGGTCGACAATGTCCTTGCGGTAGGACGGCACGCCATTCTTGTCGATGCCGGTAAAGACGTTCTGGAACACCGTCTCCTTGGCGGCGATGAACTTGCCAGTGACGCGGTCCAGCTTCCACAGGATGCCGGCCTTGCCAATGGTCATCAGCGTTTTCTGCGGGCCGTGATCGATCAGCACACGCTCGAACACTTCGTCCAAGTCCAGGCTCTCGCCCGGCGCATGGTTGAACCACCATTTCAGCTTGCCGGTGTCGGGGTCCAGCGCCAGCGTGGAATTGGCATAGTCCGTCGCGCCACTGCCGGAGCCGCGCAGGTCGCGCCGCCACGGCTTGGCCTGGGCCGTGCCCCAATAGGTCGTATTCAATTCCGGATCGTACGTGCCGGCGATCCAGGTATCGGCGCCCTGGCGGTCATTGTCCGCCATGCCGCCCCAGCTCTCGCCGCCGGGCTGGCCTTTCAGCGCCGTGGTGAGGAAGCGCCACACCACCTTGCCGGTCTCGGCGTCCAACGCGGTAACCTGGCAATGATCGGGTCCGCCCGCACTGCCGCAATGGTTCAGGCCGGTGAGAATCTTGCCCTTGATGGCCATCACACCGCCGGTGTTGTTGCCCTTCACCGCCGGATTGTCGACTTGGTTGGTTTTCCATACCATTTTGCCGGTGCGCGCATCCAGCGCATAGATCACCGCCTGGGGCGTGGCGACATAGACGTTGTTGCCATAGAGTGCCAGGCTGCGCGTCTCCACCGTGGAGTCGCCGGGGCCATGATGCGTCACGGCCGGACCCAGGCGGTTTTCCCAGATCATTTCGCCGGTTCTGGCGTTCAGCGCCTGGACCGTGTTGCTGCTACCCGAAATGTACATCACGCCATTGTGAACGATGGGCGTGATCTCGGTGGTGCCGCCTTCCGGCAGCATCCAGGTCCATTTGAGCTGCAGGTTCGACACATTGCCTGTGTCGATCTGTTTGAGCGGCGTATCGCTCCAGCCCGCATAATTGCGGCGGAACATCAGCCAGTCGCTTTCCGGCGGGGTTCGCAGCATCGCATCGGTCACGGCCGCGTAATTCTGGACGTTCCCTTCCACGATCTGGCCCAGCTTGATGGGCGCCACGGTGGCGACAGGGGCGCGGCCCGCGGCGCCGCGCGCCACATCGGGCGGAACAAGGCCGGTGGCGAAGCTGGCGATATTCACGGCGGTGGTGGGCGTGAACGCGGTGCTGCCGGGATTGGCGCCATTGCCGTGCAGGATATAGGCGGTGATGTCGGTATATTGCTTTTCGCTCAGGCTGCCGCCGCGCCCTAGAGGCATCGATGTGTGAATCTTGTTGTAGAGATCGGCGGCGCTGCGCTTGCTCCAGGCGCCCATGAAGGCCTTGCCGGCCAGCGGCAGCGCATCATTGCCGCCGCTCATGTTGGCCTGGTGGCACATGGCGCAGTTGGCGCCATAGGCGGTGCGACCGTCATTCATCTGCGCCGCCGTGAAAGGACCGATGCGCCCCTGCTGGCCGAACGCCGCGACCGCGCCAAAGCCCAATATGGCCGCACCCAACAGATAGCCGATCTTCTTCATTGCAAGTCTTTCTGCTTAACGCGACGGCGTATCGAGTTGGGGAA
Organism: Alphaproteobacteria bacterium; assembly: GCA_013697055.1. Taxonomy (GTDB): domain Bacteria; phylum Pseudomonadota; class Alphaproteobacteria; order Micropepsales; family Micropepsaceae; genus Rhizomicrobium. The sequence continues at coordinate 17,090 of JACCXK010000103.1, read as the reverse complement.
TGAACCAGTGATCCTGCTGCGGCACGTTCTGGCCAACGGTTTCGTGTGCCGGAAAAATCCAGCCCCACAAGGTGCCCTTGGGACCCCATTCATAGTTGGTGGGCGCCTTCTCGCTGTTGATCTGGATATAGAGCTTGCCGGTGCGCAGCGCGGTGGCCTGGGCACTGGTCAGTTTGGTGCTGGCCGACAGCGTGCCGCTGGTGGATTTGGTGATCTCCAAATCCAGCACCGGTTTGCCCGGAACGGCGGTGGCGAGGCTGAGGAAGATATGCGCCTCGGTGGCGCTGGACGGCAGGCCGCGGAAGCTGCCTTTCACTGTCAACATTTTGCCGTCATAGCTGGCGGTGGCCTCGCCCCGGCCCGCGATCACCGCCTTGGTCTCATCGTCCAGCGGCATGGGGCCAAGGCTGGCCTGGTAATCCGCGGCAAAAGCCGGCGCGGCCGAGAGGGCGAGCAAAAGCGGTAAAGCCAGTTTGAGCATTCCAAATTCCCTGTCGGATGGCGTGCTGCGCCCCGGCGCACGCAACAATCCTATTTATAGAGTCGCGCAAAGCTTTGTAAATCCGGCGCTTATGCTGCGGCGCACCCGAAAAACGGTCGCGTTTTTTTGCGCTCGCATAATCCTTGTTATGCCCGCCTGTATGCAGATGTGACCGCTAACATTCGGCTTGCAATGACCAATACATAAACTAACCTTTACCTCACTGGCTCGCCGTCCCTTAGCGGCGAGCTCCGTGTTCGTGGGATTTCCCCTAACGAATGCGCTCAACTGACCGCCTGGGTGCAAATCCAGGCGGTCTTTTTTTTATGATGTCAGCGCATTCGCCTGGCGCGACAGCCGCGCATCGCGATCGGCGGCGAACCGCTGGATGCCGGCGAAAATGGAATCCGGATCCAGATGCGCTTCGGCGATTACTTCCGGTTCCAGCCCGCCCGTCAGCCACTGATTGTCCCAGTCCGACGTCAGCGAATACTCGTCGGTCAAGGGACCGAGGTTTTTCACCGGCATCACGCGGCGCGTTCCGGTCGAAACCACCATCGCATCATACAGCGCCGCCTGCGGCAGCACCGCGTCGCGATAGGCTTGGCTCTGGCGGTCGAACAATTCCTCGCTGATGGCGGAGATGATCTTCACATTGATGCCCGCCGCATCCAGCTTGGGCAGGATTTTCACCAGATTGACGGTGGAGGACGCGCCTTGCGAAATCACCGTGCCATGGCGTGGTTTGCCGGGCGTAAAATCACGGATGACATAAAAGCCCTTGGCCGCCGCCTTGATGTCCTTGTCGGCAAATGCCTCGCGGTCAGCCACCGGATTGTCGGGCCGCGCCACCTCGATGATGATGATGCCGACCTTGGGATCGCGCGCCGCGATCTCGGCGGCGGCGAAATAGCCCGGCGCCACGTCGTTGTAATCCCAGAAATTCAGATGGATAACCTGCCCGCGCGGGAACAGCCGCCACACCTGGGTGGCGAAGATGCCGAAATGGGTGCGGCCGTCGGCGGCGGTTTCCGGTCCCGAATGGCCGGCCAGGATATGCAGCACCCCCATGCGGAAGCGGCTGTCCTGGTTCTGCTGGCTCCAGACGCGGGCCGGCGTGTACATCAGGGGCGTGAAGGCGCCATAGGTGCCCGACAGCGCCCAGACGCCGGAGAATTTCTCGGGATCGACGCTCGCGCTCTGGCTCACCAACCCGATGGCGGTGGCGACATTGCCGGCTTCCTGGATCGCCGCCTTGACGCGGGTGCCGGACGGATTGGTCACCGGGTCGTAATGGCCCCACAGGCTGCCATGCTCGACATTGATGGAGTCCGAAAGGTCCGCCGCCAGGGTAATAAAGCGGTTGTCGGTGACATAATTGGTCCATTTGATGATTTCGGAAATGGCGCGACGCGCGCCCAGGCTTTCGCCGGCCTTGCGGAACAGCGCCACGGAAACTTCCTTTTCGGCGCCGGAATTCGGATTCTTGGCAGTGAGCTTCTGCAGCTCCAGCGGCAGCTTGGCCACCCGCAGCCGCTCGTCCTGGAAGGGATCGCTGCTGTTGTCGATGCCAATCTTGCGGCTGTCCTGGATAGTGTCGCCGATCTCCACCAGCCGGTCCGCCACCCAGTCGCCCAACCCGTTCTGGTCCAGCAGCGACATCACCTTGTCGATATTGGTCTTGAACTGGATCAGCCGCTGCTTGGGATCGCTGACCGCGCCGTTGCGGATGCCCTCGAAAGTGATGCCGTAGCGTTTCTCGAAGGATTCCGCCAAGGCGATGAAATATTCGGAGTTCATCTTGTGGCCATAGGGATGGCTGGCATAGCTGACGATCTGCTTGACGCTGCCCAACTGGCCGTCCGCCGCCGCCGGCCAATAGCCCTTGGTGGTCTTTGCGATCACGATCATCGGCCGCTTGTCGCTGGCGTCCGAGGTTTCCATCGCCGACAAGGTCGAAACGATCTGGTCGTAATCGCTGCCGTCTTCTGTGGTCAGGACGTTCCAGCCATAGGACGTCCACTGCTCATGCAGCTTGTAGCCGGTGAATTCTTTCGGGATAACGCCGCCCAGCAGCACATCGTCGATGCCGGCATTGTTATCCGACAGGATGACGCGCAGCCGCTTGCCCACCTTCAGCGCCAGCGCCTGGGTCTTCAATTCCTGAGCATGGCCTTCGGTCATGGCGAATTCGCCTTCCAGGGCGATCACCTTCGGCCCGTCAACCGCGCCCACCATGTCCCAGAAGGCGGCCTTGCCGGCCGCGGTGGCGACGCCGACGCCGGACGGACCGCCATTGACGTCATTGGTGACATCGATGCTCTCGGCATGGCCCGACAGCGCCTTGATGCCGCGCGGCTTGGCCTGCGCGAACAAGGGATCGTCGGTGAGCCCCTGCTCCGCCAGCAATGTCTTCATGGCGCCGGCGCCGCGCCGGAACCCCAGCGCATCGATCGGCAGCAGCGCCACCTGCGGATCCACCGCATAGCGCTTGTCGCCGCTCAGCTTGAAGCGGCGCTCCATCGCCTGGCCCAGCACCATGTAAAGCGCGTAGCAGGTCGGCACGCTGTGGCCCGCCGCCATCATGAACTTGTCGCCGAAGGGATGCTTGGGGCGGCGATAGTCATAACGCAGCCCGCCCCGCTCCGGCCCGATCAGATGGGCGGCGACATTGAAGGGGGTATAGGCCAGCGGCCCGCCGAAATGCCCGGTCTGGGCATAGTTGCCCATTAAAACCAACGTCATGCAGGTCATGAAGCCGACATCTTCCAGCCGGCCGCGTTCGTCTTTGCTCAAGGTCATAATGTGCGCTTCGTCCCACAAGCGCCGGATTTTCCCGGCTATTTTGGGGGATGGTAGGACGAATTCGGGCGAAAGCAAGCGCCGGCGCCCATGGGAAAGCCTAGTCGTACCAGCCGGGCGCCTTCACCGCATCGCGGAACCAGTCGATGCTGTGGCCGATCCAAAGCCGGGAATGGGTGCGGGCGAGAAAGTCGTCGACTTTCAGCCGCGACTCCGGCGTGCCGCTGGCAACTTCGCGGGCCGGCATTTTCCCCTGGGTTCGTTCCGCCGGGTAATGATACAGGTCCCCGGACACCACCACGCCGCCGGTGTTGGCAAGTTTCACATAAAGAGACTGGTGGCCCGGCGTATGGCCGGGGGTGGAGAGCAGCATCACGCTGCCGTCGCCAAACACGTCGTGATCGCCCTCGATATACTGGATCTTCGCATGCGCCAGGGCGGCATAGTTGCTTTTCGCCACGGCATTGGCGGCGGATCCGAACATCACGTCATATTCGGCCTTGCGCGCCAGCCAGGTCGAACCGGCATAGGCGTTGCCGTTGCCGACATGGTCCCAATGGGAATGGGAAATGGCGAGATAGGTGATCATGGCGGAGGTGACGCCGATATTGGCCAGCTCGCCTTTCAGGGTGGTGGTCTTGAGCTGGCCTTCATAGCCGATTCTGTTTTCATAGATGGGCCGCCCCACCTGCGCGTCCGTCAACCCGGTATCGAACAGCAGGATGCCCTTGGGATGCATCACCAGGAAACAGGGATCGGAAAAATCTGGATCGGAGACATCCTGGCGGCTGAGGCCGAAGCGCTCGGGCTCATGGGAGATGATGGTGCCGCAGTCCAGCACATACAGGCGCGGGGACGTCAGATGCGGCAGCGGCGGCAGGCCGGGCGGTGTCACGGATTGGGCAGAGGCCGACAGGCACATGGCCATCAGACCTGCAAAGGCGGCGGCCATGCGCATGACGATCCCCCGTTCGGACGCTGCTAGTGGTCGTGGGTGCTCACGATGTTGTGGTCTTTGAGCAGCTGAATATAGAAAAGGCGAATATCCTGCTGGCCGCCGCGGTTGATGAAATCGCCCGGTGTGTCGCCCTTGTCGTTCTTCTCGTCCAGCTTGGCGCCCTTGTCGGCGAGATATTGCAGCACCGGAATTGCCAGGTCGGGATTCTTGTTGGCGATGGCGAAGTGCATGATGCTGCGATGGTTGGGGCCGATGTAATCCAGCTTCGGGTCCAGCTCCAGCGCATACTTCACCGCATCCAGGTTGCCACTGCCGGCCGCGGCGAGCGCGACCGTGGTCCCGTCGGGCGCCGCAATGCTGGCCTTGGCGCCGGATTCCACCAAGGCCTTCATGGCGGGAGCGCTGCCAGCTTCGGCGGCGAAGATCAGCGGCGTGCGCGGCTGGGCGGCCGGCGGCGGCGGACGAGTGCCATCGGCGCGGGCGAGCTTCTGCCCGCCACCAGCGGAAGCCACCTGCACCGGCGCCGGCGGCGCGGATGGCGGTACGCTCATGGTGTTGGCATCGACGCCCTTGGACAGCACCATCTTGACCAGCTCGGCATTGCCGCTGAGGGCCGCGACATGGATCAACTGGCGGCCCTGGGAGTCATGCTGCTCCAGCTCAGTGCCGCGCGACACCGCAGTCACGGCAAAGGGCACATTGCCATTGGCGACCGCAGCCGAAACGACGGAAGTCCCGTCCGGCAGGGTGGTCTTGGAATTGGCGCCGGCATCCAGCAATGCCAGCGGCGCCGACGGCTCGTTGGAGCGAAGCGCGAAGAACAGCGGCGTGAAGCCCTTGACCGACACCGCATTGGCATTGGCGCCATGTGCCAGCAGGAACTTGATATTGTCGGTGCGACCCTTGAAGGCGGCCCGCATCAGGGCGGTCTGGCCTTCCGGGTTGGTGGCCTCCACCTTGGCGCCCTTGGCGAGCAGCATGTCCAGGGTGGCGGGGGTGGAGCTGCCCGCGCACAGCGCCAGCGCCGCGATGCCGTCGGCGCGGCTCCCATTGGCGTTGCCGCCCGACTTGAGCAGGCTGGTGACGATTTCCGGATTGCCCAGATCGCAAGCCAGGGTCATGGGCGAGGCGCCCGAGACATCAGCGATGTTGGGCTTGGCGCCCGCCGCCAGCAGCAGATGGACGGACTCCACATCCTGGCGATCCACCGCCCAGGACAGGACCGTGGACTTGTCGGGCAGCGGTGCATTCACATCCGGATGCGCCGCCAGCAGGCGCTTGATGGCGGCATGGTCGTCGCTGCGCACCGCCTGCACCAGCCGGCTGTCGGCGCCGCTGCTGGCGTAAGCCGGCAGCGCCCCAAGCAGGCACAATCCCAATAACGCCTTTTTCATCGCCTCGCCGATTACACCGAGAAAGTGGAAAGACGGCCGGAGGAGTCGCCGATGCTGTGACATTCCACGCCCAGCGTGTCCATCATGGACAGCATCAGGTTGGCCATGGGCGTATCCTTGGCGGCGATGACATGGCGGTTGCCCTTCATCAACCCACCCGCCACGATCACCGGCAGGTCGCGATGGTCGTGGTTGTTGGGATCGGCCAGGCTGGCGCCCGCCATCACCAGGGTGGTGTCGAGCAGGTTGCCTTCGCCTTCCCTGGTCTCGCTCATGCGCTTCAGGTAATAGGCCACCTGTTCCATGTGCAGGGTGTTGATCTTGGTCAGCTTGGCGATCTTTTCCGGATCATGGCCATGGTGGCTGAGCGGATGGTGCGCGTCCGGCACGCCGATCTCCGGATAGGAACGGCCCGACACTTCGCGGCCGACCATGAAGCTGGAGACGCGGGTGATGTCCGCCTGCATGGCCAGAACCTGCAGGTCGATCATCATGTGCGAATAATCTTCGAACTTGTCCGGCACGCCGGAGGGACGGGCATAGGCGGGGAGCGCGGTGGCTTCGGTGCCGCCCTGCTCCACCTTCTGAATGCGCTTTTCGATATCGCGCACCGAGGTCAGGTACTCGTCCAGCTTGTGCTTGTCGCTGGCGCCCATCTTGGTCGACAGGCGCTTGGCGTCCTGGGCGACGAAATCCAGGATCGAGGCCTGGCGGCGCAGCTGCGCCAGCCGGCTCTTGGCATCCAGGCTGTCGCCGTCACCGAACAGCCGCTCGAACACTTCGCGCGGATTGATGGTGACCGGCAGCGGCGTCGAGGCATTCGACCAGGACAGGGTGTTGGTATAGGCGCAAGAGTAACCGCTGTCGCAAGAGCCGACCAGCGAGGGAGGTTCCAGGCCCACTTCGATGGACGGGATCTGGGTCTTCTCGCCGAACTGCTTGGCAACAACCTGGTCCATCGACACGCCGGCGGTGATGTCCGCGCCTTCGGTCTTCTTGACATGGGTGGCGGTCAGGTAACCGCCGCAGCAACGGCCATGGTCGCCCGCGCCGTCGCCCAGCGCCTCGGCCTGGACATGCGCCAAATTGGAGAACACCGTGAACTTGCCCCGATAGGGCTCCAGGGGCTTGAGGATCGGCGACAGCTCATAGCCCTCGCCCGCCGTCTTCGGCGTCCAGTTCTCCATCATCATGCCGTTGGGCGTGTAGATGACCTGCAGGCGCTTGCGCGCCGCGGTCGAGGCTTCCAGCGCGCTGGCGCTGGAGCTCATGGCTTCCAGCAACGGCAGCGCCATCACGGTGCCCAGCCCACGCAACATGGCGCGGCGGCCCATCGCTTTCTTGGTGATCATCATATTTCGGGAGTCCTTCTCATCTGGAAAGGCACACTTTGAACAATGCCGAGGATAATGGTCTGCATGCGGTAATCGTCCTTTGCCGCCTGGTAGCGAACGCTGCGCACCGCCGGCATGTCGTAGGATTCAAGGCCACGACCCAACGCGTAGGTCATCAGCCGCTCGGTCAGGGCTTCGACAAACTGGTCCTTGCGCGACAACAGGATGTCCTGCAATCCCTTGGGACCTTCGAACTTGGTGCCGTCCGGCAGCACCGCCGAAGCATCGACCACCGAACCGGCATAGCCGGTGCGCCATTTGCCCACTGCGTCGTAATTCTCAAGGCTGAAGCCCAACGGGTCCATCTTGGTGTGGCAGGAGGCGCAGACCGGGTTGGCGCGGTGCACTTCCATCTGCTGACGGATGGTCATGGCCTTGCCGTTCTTGGCTTCGTTCAGGGTCGGCACATTGGGCGGCGGCGGCGGCGGCGCTGCGGCCAGAATATTTTCCAGTATCCACTTGCCGCGCAGCACCACCGAGGTGCGGTTGTTGTAGGAGGTCACGGTCAGGACCGAACCCTGCCCCAGCAAGCCGCCGCGATGCAGCGCCGGATCGAGCTCAACCTTGCGGAAGGTGGTGCCATAGACATTGGGGATGCCGTAATGCTCCGCCAGCCGCTGGTTCACATAGGTGTAGTTGGCATCCAGGAAATCCAGCGCGCTGCGATTGTCGCGCACCACGCCATCGAAGAACATCTCGGTTTCGGTCTGCATCGCATTGCGCAGGCGCACGTCGAAATCCGGGAAGGCGCGGCGATCGGGCTTTTGATATTCCAGCCGGCGCAGATAGAGCCATTGGCCCGCGAAATTCTGGGTCAACGCCTTGGAGCGCGGATCGGCCAGCATGCGCGCGACCTGCGCCTTCAGCACCGCCGGCTTGTGCAGCTGCCCCGTCTGGGCCGCATTCAGCAGCGCATCGTCAGGCACGCTGCTCCACAGGAAGAAGGACAGGCGCGTGGCCAGTTCCAGGTCGCTGATGCGGTGAACATTGCCGGCCGCGCTCTTGACCGGATCGCTTTCGCGCATGAACAGGAAGCTGGGCGACACCAGCACCGCTTCCAGGCCCGCCTCGATCCCGTGATCGAAGTCCGCGCCTTTGCGGCCTTCGGCATAGATCTTCATCAGCGGCGCGACATCGGCTTGGGCGACCGGACGGCGATAGGCGTGACGCGCCAGATTGGTGATGATGGTGTTGGCGCAAGCTTCCTCGCTCAACGACGCGGACGGACGACAGATGAAAATCTTGCGGCGGCTGGCGGTATTGCCCGGGCCCTTGATGTCGAACGGACCGACCACGGAAATCTGCATCACGTCGCGCAGGTAGAAGGATTGCGAGACATTGGGACCGGTTGCGACCGACGGCACCGTCAGGCGCTGCACCCGCGCGCCATCCACCGACACATCCATCGGGATGGGTTGCGGCGTGGCGGCAGGCTCGCGTGCGCCCAGGATGGTCTTTTGCGTGACATGCTCGTCCAGCGCCAGGCTCCTGGGGAAGGAGGCGCCGAGGGTGCGCAGGCCCGCTTTCAGCGGCACCGTCACCTCATAGCGGTTGGCAATGCCGATTTCGCCTTCCTCGGAGGTGTTGGCATTGAGGAAAACCTGAATCTTGTAGGTCGCGTCATAGGGCGCATAGAACTTGAAGGCGCCGCCGCCGCGCGAATCCAACGGAAGATCGTCACTGGCGCGCTCGTTGTAGGCGGCGACCCCGAAGCCGTTGTTGAACAGGTCCTTGGGCACCTTGTAGTCGGTGGTGATGGTGCGGCGCGACGCCTGCCCCGTGGCCATGCGGCTGATCTTGCCGGCGACGGTGATGTAGCGGTCCATCAGGGTGGGCGAGACGGTCAGCACATCGGCGATATTGTCGAAGCCATAGCCGGTATCGTCGGCCGGCATGTCCTTGGTGAAGTCCACATCCAGCGCCAACAGATCGCGCACCGCATTGGCATATTCGGTGCGGTTCATGCGGCGCACGGTGGCGTGGCCGGGATTGGGACTGGCGGCGGCCTGGGTATCCAGGGTGGCGCCCAGCCAGTTGGTGAATTCCTGGAGCTTTTCCTTCGGCGGACGCGGCGCGCCACGCAGCGGCATCTCGCCCAGGCTGACGCGGCGCAGGATCTTCTCCCAGGTCGCCTGGTTGGCTTGCAGATTGTTGGCGTCCAGCGGCACCACCGACATTCCCGCGGTCTTGAGCTTGTCGTTGTGACAGGCCGTGCAGTACTGCATCAGCATCTTCTTGTGGTCTGCCGGCGTGGCAGTGGGAGCGGTAACAGAAGATGGTGTTGCGGCGCCCGAAGCTGTCGTGGGCGCATTGGACGCGACAGTCTCGCCGAAGGCGCCGCTGTACAACGCAGCACCACCGGCCAACACCATCACGCAAACGGCAAAACGCCCGACAAACGGCATGAACGCGCAACTCCCTGTCGCCATGGCGCTTTTGCGCCTTTGGCGAGTCCCTCTACCAAACTTCTTATCCCCGATCTTCCAAGTAAAGTGAACACCAGTTTGGAACGGAACTTTACCGCGAGTGCGAACGAATGCTGCGATGCAGCATTCCTCCACAAGCCGGCGCAATGGGTTAGCTTGGTCGCTAACCAATCCTGCCGGAGGAACCATGTCGAACCGCTTAAAAAGACGCACCGTTTTGACAGGATTAGGCGCGTTTGCCGTGGCCCCTGCCCGCGCACAAACGGCGCCGGCCTGGTCCTCGCCGGTGATCGACATGCATTTCCATGTGCGTTCCACGCCGGAACTCAATATCGCCCACCAGCAGGGCGCCGGCATCACCGCTGCCAATCTTCTCACCCGCTACGACCCGGCGGCGCCTTTGGGGCCTGGGCAGGCCAAGCCTTCCGCGATGTTTCCTTGCTGGTTCGCTGCGACCGACATCACCAAGCCGGGCGCGGATCAGATTCTCACTCAGGCGGTGAAAGCCGGCGCAAAAGGTTTTGGCGAACTGAAATATCCGGTGGCGGCCGACGGCCCGGAGATGCGCCGCGTCTATGACCTGGCGGCGGAACTGAACGTGCCGGTGTTGATCCATTTCCAGGAGATCGGCCAGCCCGCGGCGCCCGGCGGCTACAATACCGGCATCAAGAAATTCGCAGGCATGCTCAAGGCCTATCCGCGCACCAAGTTCATCGCCCATGCCGACGCCTTCTGGGCCAATATCAGCGCCGACTATCATGAGCAGGAAGCCTATCCCACCGGCCCGATCGTGCCGGGCGGGGTCAGCGACAAGCTGTTGTCGGACTATCCGAACCTGTTTGCCGACATGAGCGCCAACTCCGCCAACAATGCCCTGTCGCGCGATGCGGATTTCACCAGGGATTTCCTGAACCGCCACCAGGACAAGCTGCATTTCGGCAGCGACTGCAATTGCGAGGACGGCAAAGGCGGCGGCGCGGCACAGAATTCCGACCGCGTTGCCCCGCGCATGCGCGGCAAATGCGTGGCGCAGGAAACCCTGAAGCTTCTCACCGCCTCGACGTCAAAGCCGGTGTTCAGGAAGCTGGTCTGGACCAACGCGCATCGGATGTTGGGGCTGAAGGCCTGAGCTTAGCGCGCCTCAACGGCAGCCACCCGCCGCTCGCCCAAGCTCGCGGCGTTCGTCACTCAAATCGGTCCACTGGACCGATTTGACCGGCTTTGCCGGTCGTTCCTCACCCAAACATCCACCGCAAAATCCCCGGCAACAACCACCCGCCATGGACGTCGGAATGGGCGCCGTCCCCCCATTCAAAGCGCACGTCATAGCGCGCGCCGGGAATCTTCTTTTCATCGGCGTTTGAATTGGCCCAGAGCAGCGACGACACCATCTGCTCATTGGCCAGATGCCAGTTGCCATGCTCGTTGTTGAGGTCCGCGGTGCCGTCCTGCAGGAAAATGCGGATGGGGCGGATCGGACTTTTGCGGATGAGGCCGGGATAGGTGTCGCCGCCGGGGATCATGGGATGATCGGCGGTCGCCGGTACATAGCCGATGGAGGTGTAGCTGCCGATCATGCTGATGACATTGCCGAAGGCGTCGGGGCGGTGCCACGCCACTGTCCAGGCGCAGATGGCGCCGCTTGAGGTACCGCCGATGGCGCGCTTCTTCGGGTCATCGGTGAATTTATAAGTTTTGGCGACTTCCGGCATGATCTCGTCGATCAGCATGCGGGTATAGGCGTCGCTGAGGGCGTCATATTCCGGCGCCCGGTGATTGGGATTGCCGGTGCAGGCATATCCCGTGCAGCCGGCCGGTCCCAACCCGTCGGGATAATGCTCAGTACCCGTGTTGCCCGGGGTGATGAAGATGCCCAAAGTCTGCGGAATGTCGCCCTTGGCGATCAAATTATCCAGTACCACCGGGATGTTCAGCGGACCTTGCGGATTGATCGCGCGTTGGCCGTCCTGAAACACCAGCAGGTTGGGCGGCGATTTGGGATCATACTTGGCGGGGACATAGATCCAGTAGCGGCGCACCGTGTTCGCGATGACCTTGCTGCGAAATTCCAGCGGCCCGATCAGCTTGCCTTTCGGCACACCGGGTTGCGGGATCGAGTCTGCCGTCGGCGGATATTCACCCGGCTTGCGCGGCTCCGCCGCCATCACTGGTACCGCTAGCAAAGCCAGCAACACACATCCTGCCCAAATCTTCATCCCTGCCCCCATGGTTGTTTTAGATCGTGCCGGCCTTTACCAGCTTCACCGCATGATCGGCGGCACGCGCCGTCAGCGCCATGAAGGTCATCGACGGATTGACGCAAGAGGTCGATGCCATCTGCGATCCGTCGGTGACGAAGACATTGGCGGCGTCGTGCAACTGGCTCCAGCGATTGACCACTGACGCGCGCGGATCAGCGCCCATGACGGCTCCACCCATCTCGTGAATGGCGTCGCCGGGCACATGCTCCTCGTTGGAGGAGCCGACATCCACCAGCCCCGAGGCCTTCATCATGGCTTCGCCCTGCAACGCCGCATCGCGCAGCATCTTCTGTTCATTGTCACGGAAGGTGACATTGAACACCGCCAGCGGCACGCCGAAACGGTCCAGCTTGGCCGGGTTCAAAGACAGCGTGTTGTCCTTGTAGGGCAGACACTCGCCGAAGGCGGTGAAGCGGATGGTCCAGGGACCATAACCGCGCATGCCCTCCTTCATCGCCGCGCCGAAGCCGCGCGGCTGCGCCACACTGCGCCCGGCGGCGCCCTGCATGCCATAGCCGCGCACGAAATCGGCATCGGTATCCTGGCCATTCAGGTTGCGGAAGCGGGGAATGTAAACGCCATTGGGCCGGCGGCCATAGGTGATGAACGGTTCCAGCGCCGGATCCGGCACCGTGCCCCAGAAGCCGGTGCGGAAAGCATGGTCCATGATGTAATGGCCCAAGAGGCCGCTGGAATCGGCAAAGCTGCGTTCACTGCCCGGCAGGCGCGAGTTCAGCAAAATCTGCGTCGAAGCCATGGCCGAGGCGCAGACGAACACGATGCGCGACGTGTGAACCTTGGCCTGCAGGGTATTGGCGTCCACCACCCGCACGCCGGTAACGCGCCTGGTCTTGGGATCATATTCCAGGTTTGTGACCACCTGGTCGGACAGCAAGGTCAGGTTTCCCGTCTTGCGCGCCGCCGGCAACGTCACCGCCTGGGTGGAGAAGTAAGCGCCGAACGAACAGCCCCGCGCGCACATCGAACGGCTCTGGCAGCGGGCGCGGCCCTGCTCCGGCTTGTCCTCGGTCATGTTGGCGGTGCGGGTGGAGATCAGCTTGCGGCCGGGGATGGCCTTTTCCAACCGGTCCTTGACCCAGATTTCCGCCGCGTTCATCGGATGCGGCGGCTGGTATTCGCCATCCGGCAATTGCGGCAAGCCTTCTTTCGAGCCTGCAATGCCGGCATACTTTTCGACATAGGAATACCAGGGCGCGACCTCGTCATACTCGATCGGCCAGGGGCTGCCGTGGCCGTCGCGCTTGTTGGCTTCGAAGTCGATCTTGCTCCAGCGCAGCGCCACCCGGCCCCAGATCAGCGACTTGCCGCCCACCTGGTTGGGCCGCACCCAGCGGAACGGCTTGGAATTCTCATAGTCGATCGGGTTCAGCCGGTCATTGTTGTAGTAATGGGTCTGCTGGGTCAGGTTGGCGCCGCCCCACTTGGCCATCTGGTAATCGCGCTCGACCTGCTCGGGCGGCAGGTTGCCGCGAAACGGCAAAGCCCACGGCCCCTTGCCTTCGGTGATGTAATCCTTGCGATGCTCGACCATGCGGCCGCGGTCCAGCATCAGGACCTTCATGCCTTTTTCCGTCAGTTCCTTCGCCGCCCAGCCGCCGCTGATGCCGGACCCGATAACGATAGCGTCGAAATCATAAGCCATGCATCACCGCTCAGGACGAAAAGACGCGCCGGACATCGGCGTAAGGATATTTGCCGTCATAGCGGCCCGGCACCGGCAGATAGACCCGCTCCTGCTTGCAGCCGATCTCGCTGGTGTAATAGCCCAGCACCACGATCTGGCGCAGATGCTGGAAAAAATTGGCCGGCAGGCCGGAAATCTTGTTTTCCATGGCGAGGGTCAGCACCGCGTCCAGCTGCTGCGGCGTCACCGCCGCGCAGGGCTTTTCGTAATGCACCCGGCAATAGCCTTCGGTGACGCCCAGCCCCTGCATGAACTCGTTGCGGTCGGTGGCTTCGTACCAGTCCGCCAACATCATCTCGATGAAGGCGGGCACCCCGGCGGCGATGGCGCCCGGCGTGTCGGTGGCGGGAACGATGCGCTCGCTCACGGCGGCCACCAGGCTGCGCTGGTCGGCGGTGAAATAGGCGCGGCTCGGGATAAAGCCGGGGGGCGCTTCGGCCGCCAGCGCCCGCGCCAGGGGCGCCGCGATCTCCGCGCCCAACAGGGCGGCCGCACCCGTCAAAAGGCCGCGCCGGTCCAAAAACGACATGGGATTTTCCTCTGGCCTGCACCCTCTTCCGGGGCGCGCGCCGGATGGTAAGCACTTTAACCGGCAATGAAAATAGCGGGCGGACTTGCGGGCGTGGAACCGGCTATGGTCTAGAAACAGATGATGAATCCGGACGGTCTTCTCAAACAGGCGCTTGCCTTCCACCAGACCGGCAATCTGGGGGATGCCGAGAGGCTGTACCTGCAACTGATGCGAGCGGTGCCTTTGGATCCCACCGCCCCGCACCTGCTGGGCGTGGTGCGGGCGCAGCAGGGCCGCAACAGCGAGGCGCTGGAACTGATGGGCAAGGCCCTGAAGCTGCGGCCCAATGCGCCGGAAGTTCTGTCCAACTACGGCAATGTGCTGAAGACGGAAGGCCGTTTCGCCGAAGCCCTGGCCAGCTATGACAAGGCGCTGGCGGCCAAGCCGGATTATGTCGCCACCCTGGCCAAGCGCGCCATGGTGCTGCGCGACTTAGGGAGGCTGGAGGCGGGACTGGAAAGCGTTGGGCGCGCGTTGGCGATCCAGCCGGATTTCGTCGAGGCACTGAATACAAGCGGCGTCATCCTGGCCGAGCTGAAACGCGGCGATGAGGCGCTGGCCAGTTATGACCGGGCGTTGGCGCTGGCGCCCAATTTTCCCGACAGTCTGAACAACCGCGCCTTGCTGCTGAAAGAGCTGAAGCGCCCGGAAGACGCCCTGGCCGATGTCGAGCGGGCGCTGACGGTGCATGGCGGTTTCGCCGAAGCCTGGAACAATCGCGGCATCATCCTGTTCGACCTCAAGCGTATGGGCGATGCGCTGGACAGCTATGACCGGGCGCTGGACTTGCGCCCCAACTATGCCGAAGCCTTCAACAACCGCGCCGTGGCGCTGTGGAGCCTGAAACGTTTCGCGGAATCCCTGGCCGATTGCGATCGGGCGGTGGCGTTGCGGCCCGGTTTCGCCGACGCGCATTACAATCGCGGCAATGCGCTGGCCGAACTCAACCGGCCGGAAGAGGCGGCGGCGGCTTACGAACAAGTCCTGACGCTGGCGCCCGATCACCCCAGCGCCCTCAGCGGGCTTGCCAATGCCGCCCTCACCATTGGCGACTGGAAGCGCACCGCCGAACTGGCGCCGCGGCTCAAGGCCGATGTGCTGGCGGGCAAGTCGGTGATCCAGCCCTTTGTGTTGATGGGCTATCACGACGACAATGAACTGCAGCTGCGCTGTTCGCAGAACTATGTCCGCCAGGCCGGCCCCGGTCCGCTGCCGCCGCTGTGGACCGGCGAACGCTATGGCCATGACAGGATCCGCGTTGCGTACCTGTCAGCCGATTTCCACCAGCACGTCACCGCGGCCCTGACGGTGGAGATGTTCGAGTGCCACGACCGGACGCGGTTCGAGACCATCGCAGTATCCTTCGGCCCCGACGACAACAGCGCCATGCGCCGGCGCCTGCTGGGGGCGTTCGACAGTTTCGTCGATGCCCGCCAGCAAAATGATCGCGAAGTCGCCCAGATGTTGCGCGAATGGGAGATCGACATCGCGGTGGATCTGGGCGGCCACACCAGCGGCGCGCGGCCCTGGGTGCTGGCGCATCGCCCCGCGCCGGTGCAGGCCAAGTATATGGGCTTTCCCGGCACATCGGGTTCGGACTTTGTCGATTACATCGTCACCGACCGCATGGTGGTGCCGCCCGACCAGGACCGCTTCTTCAGCGAAAAGATCACCGCCCTGCCCACCACCCTGTGGGTCACCGACACCAAACGCGACGTGCCGGCGCCGCCTTCACGTGTAGAAGCCGGGCTGCCTGAGTCCGGTTTCATTTTCTGCTGCTTCAATCACAACTGGAAGATCACGCCGCCTCTGTTCGACATCTGGATGCGGCTGCTGACCGACGTGGATGGCAGTGTGCTGTGGCTGCTGGAAGGTAATGCCAGCATTCGGGACAATCTGCGCCGGCACGCCGTTGCGCGCGGCGTGGCGCCCGATCGCCTGATTTTCGCCGGCCGCACCACGCCGGAGGCGCATCTGGCGCGCCAGCAACTGGCGGACCTGTTCCTGGACACCCTGCCCTACAATGCCCACACCACCGCCAGCGATGCGCTGTGGGCGGGGCTTCCGCTGCTGACCGTTCCGGGCCGGTCTTTTCCGGCCCGCGTCGCCGCCAGCATTCTGCAGGCGGCGCAACTGCCCGAACTGATCGCAGACAATTTCGGGGCCTATGAAGCCCAGGCGCTCTCGCTGGCGCGCGATCCCGCTGCACTGAAAACCATCCGCGACAAGCTGACGGCGACCCGCACCACCATGCCGCTGTTCGATACCGCCCGTTTCACCCGCGAGTTGGAAGCGGCCTATATCGCCATGCTGGAGGCGGCATGAGCGAACCCATTCGCCTGTCCGTCGCCGCGCCGGCCTATAACGAAGCCGAAGGCATCGAGGCCGTGGTCACCGATTGGCACAGCTTCCTGTCGGCTTGCGATGATGTGTCAGAATTCGAAATCGTGATCTGCAATGACGGAGCCACGGACCGCACCGGCGACATACTGGATCGTTTGACGTTGCCCGTTCCCCAACTGCGGCCGCTGCACTTCGCCCAGAACCAGGGCGCGGCGGCGGCCCTCAATCACGCCATCGCTTCTACGCACGGCGACTGGGTGTTGCTGCTGGACAGCGACGGGCAGTTTCCCATTGCCAACCTACCGGACATGCTGGCGGCGGTGCGGCGCACGAACGCCAAGGCCGCCATCGGCATCCGCCAGAAGAAAGACGTGCCCTTTGCCCGCTTTGGAAGCTGGGCCAGCGGGCTGGTGTGCAATATAGTGCATGGCGCGAACATGCGCGACTTCAACTCGGCCTTCAAACTCGTCTGGGGGCCGACTTTGCGCGGGCTGGGGCTGGAAGCCAAAGGCATGAATTATTCCACCGAAGTGACCTCGCGCCTTCTGGAACGCGGCATCACGCCGGTCGAAGTCACAATCACCCACCGGCCGCGCATCACCGGCGTCAGCAGCATGAAGCTGGTAAGGGGTGCGATCCATCGCCTGCTGTTCGTGCTTTACATCGCCCTGCGCCAGCTTCTTCTGAAGCTGGGCATTCTGACCCGGCCGCAAGCATGACCCGCCCATGAGTACCAGAATTGTCCTGTTCTGCGG